>CAYMJT010000070.1:0-13521 GCA_964390775.1 uncultured Bordetella sp. | reverse complement strand
GGGATAGAGCGCTTGACAATCGAGCGCGTCGAGCGTGAAATGAATTCGTCACGTCTAAGGAGGTTGTCCATGAAGTCCATCTCCCAATTGCTAGCCGACAAGCCTGCCGTTGTCACGGTCGGACCTCAAGACAGTGTGCGCCATGCGCTTGAAGTCATGGCCGCGCACAACATCGGCGCCGTGCCGGTGGTCGAAGGAAGCCGACTGGTTGGTATTTTTTCAGAACGCGACTACGCCCGTAAAGTGGCCCTGAAGGGCTTGGCGTCGACCTCCACCACGGTACAAGCCATCATGACCTCTGCCGTGCAATGCGCCGGTTTGCAAGACTCGGTCATGGGCCTGATGGACCTCATGACGCAGCGGCACTTTCGTCACATGCCGGTGGTCGAGCAAGGGCGCTTGCTGGGTATTTTGTCGATCGGCGACTTGGTCAAGGCGGTCATCGAAGACCAACACCTGCAAATCCAGCACCTGCAAGACTACATCCGGGCCTGAAGCGAAACCAGACCCGGGGTCAAACCCCTCAGAGGGTAATGATGGTGCAACCCGTGGTCTTGCGCGACTCCAAATCGATGTGCGCCTGCTGCACTTTCTCCAGCGGGTAAGTCTGATCAATGGGAATCTTGACCTGACCGCGCACCACGACATCAAACAAGTCATCGGCCATCGACTGACAGGTGTCGCGGTTGCTCATGTGCGTGAACAGGGTTTGACGCGTCACATAGATGGAACCTTTGGCGGCCAAAATGCCGGGCGAGAAATCGGGTACCGGGCCAGACGCATTGCCAAACGAGGCCATCAGGCCAAAGGGGCGCAAGCAATCCAGCGATTTGGCCCAGGTGTCTTTGCCCACCGAGTCATAGACCACCTTGACACCTTGACCGCCAGTGATTTCCTTGACCCGCACCAGAAAGTCTTCGGTGTTGTAGTTGATCACATGGGCGGCCCCATTGGCTTTGGCCAAGGCGCATTTGTCAGCGCTGCCAGCGGTCCCGATCAGTTGTAGCCCCAGCGCTTTGGCCCATTGACAGGCAATCAGGCCCACGCCACCGGCGGCAGCATGAAACAAAATGTGATCGCCCGCCTGCAAGCCGCCTTGTGGCAAGGTGCGCTTGAGCAAGTATTGGGCGGTCAGGCCCTTGAGCATCATGGCCGCGCCAGTTTCAAATGAGATAGCGTCGGGCAACTTGCACACAGTCGCCGCCGGCATCACGCGCACATCGCAATAAGCGCCTGGGGGACGACTGGCATAGGCCGCACGGTCACCCACCTTCAGGTGCGTCACGCCTGGGCCTACGGCTTCGACGATGCCTGAGGCCTCATTGCCCATGAAGGCGGGCATGGGCAAGGGGTAGAGTCCCGTGCGCTGATAAACGTCGATGAAGTTCAAGCCGACGGCTTTGTGGCGAATGCGAATTTCGCCTGGCCCTGGCTCGCCGACAGTGACCTCGACGATTTTCATTTCTTCAGGACCGCCATGGCGGTCTATGCGTACGGCTCGGTTCATGTTTGCTCCTCTTTGCAGTAAGGCGTCTATGGTGCCACAAGCGACAAGCCCGAGTTGTTTGATCTGGGTATAGTTGCGCCATGTCTCCCTTTGCCCAATTGACACCTTCAACCATTGCCATGTTGCTGGTACCGCCCTTTTTTTGGGCGGGTAATGTGGTGCTTGGACGAGTGATTCAAGACCTGTGCCCACCGATTACCCTGAACTTTTTGCGCTGGATCACGGCTTTTGTGCTGGTGCTCCCGCTGGCTTGGCGGGTTTTGTTGCCCTCCAGCCCGATCTGGGGCTTATGGCGCCGCTACGCCCTGATTGGTTTTTTGGGGGTCGGCACCTACAACAGTTTTCAATATTTAGCCCTGGAAACGTCCAGCCCGCTCAACATCACTTTGGTCGCTTCCAGCACCCCCGTCTTTATGTTGGGCCTGGGTGCGGTGTTCTTTGGCCAGTCGGTGCGCAAGCGCCAGTGGTTGGGCGCGGCCCTCTCCATACTGGGCGTGCTCACTGTGCTCAGCCGAGGCGATTGGCACAACTTATTGCAAGTCAAATGGGTCATGGGCGACTTGTTCATTTTGTTGGCAACCGCCAGTTGGGCTTGGTACAGCTGGCTGTTGGCACAACCCAAAGACCCGCCTGAATTGCGCCGCGATTGGGCCGGCTTTCTCATGGCCCAATTGGCCTATGGCTTAGTCTGGTCAGGCCTCTTCGCCGGCCTGGAGTGGACTTGGGCAGACACGGCCATTGAATGGACCTGGCCCCTGCTGGGCGCCATCTTCGCCATCGCCGTCGGCCCTGCCGTTCTGGCCTATCGCTTTTGGGGTCTCGGGGTGCAAAGGGTGGGGCCAGGTGTGGCGGGCTTTTTTGCCAACCTGACGCCGCTCTTTGCGGCCGTGATGTCCAGTCTGGTGTTGGGCGACATCCCACAGACCTACCATGCCATCGCGTTTGCGATGATCGTGGGCGGCATCGTCGTCTCGTCCAGGCGCTAAACCTCTGCGTCACACGGGTCGGTCGCCAGCGTGATGCAGAGTCCCTTAGTACGTGCCTGGATAGGCACCGCCATCGGTCAAAATGTTTTGACCGGTGATGTAGCTGGCGTGGACACTGCACAAAAAAGCACAAGTCTTGCCGAACTCATCGGCATTGCCAAAACGCTGGGCTGGAATGGTCTTTTTGCGCACTTCGGCGATTTCCTCCACCGATTTACCCGCCTTCTCGGCCGCCCCCTTCAAAGTGGTACGGATGCGATCGGTGTCAAACGCGCCCGGTAACAAATTATTGATGGTGACATTGCGCGAGGCCAGCCGCGATTGACGTGCCACCCCGGCCACAAAGCCGGTCAGACCAGAGCGCGCGCCGTTGGACAAACCCAGCACGTCGATGGGGGCCTTGACGGCGCCCGAGGTGATGTTGATGATGCGGCCAAATCCGCGTTCGGCCATGCCGTCGACGGTGGTCTTGATCAGCTCGATGGGGGTCAACATATTGGCTTCCACCGCCTTGATCCATTGCTCGCGACCCCAATCGCGAAAATCGCCGGGCGGCGGGCCGCCAGCGTTGGTAATGACCACATCGTAGGCTTTGCCAGGTCCACCAGCGACTGACCAGATGGCTTCACGGCCCGCCTCGGTGGTGATGTCGGCAGCGACCGCCAATAGTTGCACTTTGCCGCCGGTTTCCTTGTTCAGACCCTCGACACTGGCATGCAAGGCCTCGGCCCCGCGCGCCACCATCACCACATTGACGCCCTCATGGGCCAGCGCCCGGGCACAGCCCAAGCCCAAGCCTTTGCTGGCGCCACCCACCAACGCCCATTTGCCTTGTATTCCAAGATCCATTTACTTTGCTCCTTGACGAGACACCATAAAAACGCCACCCAGCACCAGCAAAGTGCCTACGCCAATCCAGGCGTTGAGAGGCTCATCCAAAATCCACACCCCCATGGCGATGGTCGACATCGGTCCGACCATGCCGGTTTGTGAGGTCAATCCGGGGCCGATGCGTTCGATGGCCATCATGACCAACAGCACCGGTGCCACAGTACACACCACGGCATTGAGCACCGACAAACCGATGACTGGCGTCGGCACCGCCAGAGCGTCCAGGGGGCGCAAGACAAAAAACTGCGCGATGCAACACAGACAAGCCACCGTACTGGCCCAACCGACCAAACGCAACGAGCCCAGTTTTTTGACCATCTCGCCACTGTATATCAGGTACAGCGCATAAGTCACCGCACTCAGAAAGACCAGGCCGGCTCCCAACGCAGCCTGCTCACCGACCCACAACACCTCGTGTCCGAATACCACCAACACACCGCTGTAACTGATGCCCATGGCCAGCATGCGCCGTCCATCCACGGGGCGCCTGAACAACAACCAACCCAAAACCAGCACCAGGGTTGGGTTGAGATAAAGAATCAAACGCTCGAGGCCGGCGCTGACAAACTGCAAGCCCAAGAAGTCGAGATAACTCGACAAGTAATAGCCCAAAAAACCCAAACCCATGATGCCCGCCCAATCGCGCCGACCCAAGGGTTCGGCGCGCGCAGCAGGCTGCCGCTCGGCCCACCAGGCCATGAGCAAAAACAGCGGCAACGCAAACAACATGCGGTACATGATCAGGGTGGCGGCGTCGACCCCATGCCGATAAGCCAACTTGACGATGATGGCCTTGCCACTGAAAGCAATCGCACCCGCCACGGCCAACAACAAACCCGCTCGATGCACCGAGGCCGGGTTGGGTACCAAAGCCTGAGTCATGCGTCAGACTGCGGCTTAAAACCCGGCGGCCAAGCCATCGCGGCGCGAGTCGCTGGCCACCACATAGCCTTCGATGGCAGGGTCGCCAGCGCGCCAGATGAACTGACCAGCCCCAAAGTCCTGATAGCTGTCGTTGATGACGGCAATCTGGTGGCCTCGATCTTTCAGGCCCTGCACCGTGGCAGCAGGCATGGTGGGCTCGGCATTGATCTCCAAACCGACATTGAAGCGCCAGCGCGGCGCGTCGCAAGCGGCCTGGGGGTTTTGCGCGTGATCGAGCATCCGCACCAGGGTCTGCATATGGCCTTGGGGCTGCATATTGCCGCCCATCACTCCAAAGGACATGACGGGTTGGCCATCGCGGGTCAAAAAGGCAGGAATGATGGTGTGGAAAGGACGCTTGCCCGGCGCCACCAGATTGGCCAAATTGGCGCCCTTGGGCGAGGCATTGAAACCGTGACCCCGGTTTTGCAAACTGATGCCAAATTGCGGCTCGACACAACCCGATCCAAAGCCCATGTAGTTGCTCTGAATGAAGCTGATCATCATGCCGCTTTCATCGGCAGCGCTGAGGTAAATCGTGCCGCCTTGAACCGGGTTACCCGCTTTAAAGTCTTGCGCCCGTTTGGGGTCTATCAGACGGGCCCGCTGAGCCAGGTAATCATCACTGAGCATTTGCTCGGGCGTGATCGACATCGCATCTTGCTGAGCGACATAGCGATACACATCGGCAAAAGCCA
Source organism: uncultured Bordetella sp. (assembly GCA_964390775.1). Taxonomy (GTDB): domain Bacteria; phylum Pseudomonadota; class Gammaproteobacteria; order Burkholderiales; family Burkholderiaceae_C; genus Limnohabitans. Next base: position 8,515 of record CAYMJT010000070.1, on the reverse strand, counting down.
ACTTCATGGCTTCAATTTTCAGATGCTCGGCCTCGGCGCCATCGACTGGCATGGAGGCCAGATCAAAATGACTCAAAATGCCCAAAGCCATCTGGGCCGCAATGCCTTGCCCATTGGGTGGAATTTCGTGCAGGGTGTAGCCCCGGTAGTCCTTGGCCAGCGGCTCGACCCATTGCACACGGTAGGCGGTCAGATCAGAGACCTTGAGCGAGCCGCCGTTGGCGTCAGAAAATTTTGCCAAGGCCTGCGCGATTTCGCCCTGATAAAAAGCCTGTCCTTTGGTGCGACCGATGGCCCGCAATGCCCGAGCAGCGGCGGGAAAACGGAACAATTCGCCCACCTCGGGGGCACGGCCCCAGGGCAGGAACGACTCGCTGAAGCCAGCTTGGCTGCGCAATTCTTCGGTGGCGGCCAGCCATTTGGACTGCACCACAACGGGCATCAGGTAACCGCGCTCGGCAACCTCGATGGCCGGCTGCATCAAGTCTTCAAACGGCAAGCGACCAAAGCGCTCACTCAAGGCGACCCAGCCGGCGATGGCCCCAGGTACCGTGACCGAATCCATGCCGCGCTTGGGCGGGGTCATGCAAGCGTCGCCATATTTGCGCTGAAAATATTCGGGCGTCCAAGCTGCGGGTGCAGTGCCCGAGGCATTGAGTCCGTGCAAAGCCTGGCCGTCCCACACAATGGCGAACGCATCCGAGCCCAGGCCGTTGCTGACCGGTTCGGTGATCATGATGGTGGCAGCGGCAGCAATCGCCGCATCCACCGCATTGCCGCCAGCCCACATCATGCGCAAACCTGCCTGTGCGGCCAGGGGGTGCGAGGTCGAAACCACGTTGCGGGCAAAGACTGGCAAGCGCGCCATCGGGTAAGGGTTGTGGTAGTTGAATTTCATGATGGGTATTGTCTCAGGCCAACCGGTTTGAGGCTGTCAACTCGGTGATGCAAAGGGTGCTGGCCGGGCTAAGGTAGGGGCATTCCGATCAATCGGTGGTGATCTTGCGCTCGACAATGATGCGCCGCCATTTGTCGTACTCGGTCTTGAGCAAGGTCTGGAACTGGGCTGGGCTGCCCCCTGTGGCCTCGATGCCCAGGCGGGCCAATTTCTCGCGCACTTCCGGGTCGGCCACGGTCTGGTTGACCGCCAGATTGACGCGCGCCACGATATCGGCGGCAAGCCCCTTGGGGCCAAACACGCCAAACCAGGTATTGGATTCATGACCTGGCAAAACCTCGGCTATGGCGGGCAACTCGGGCGCCAGAGGACTGCGCTTGGCCGAGGTCACGCCCAAGGCACGCAAACGGCCCTCGCGCACATGGGGCATGCCACTGGGCAATGAATCGAATAAAACGTCGATCTTGCCGCTGACCAGATCGGGAATGGCCAAGGCCGTGCCCTTGTAGGGAATGTGAACCACAAACAGACCCGCCTGAGCCTTGAAAAGCTCTGCCGTCAACTGAACAATGGTGCCATTGCCACTGGAGGCGTAGTTGAGTTGACCCGGTCGGGCTTGGGCGTAGGCGATCCATTCCTTGACACTGTGCGCGGGCGAACTGTTGGGCACCAGCATGATGCTGGGGGCATTGCCCACATGCGCCACCGGGGTGAAGTCGGCAAAGGCATCGTAGGGCAATTTGGGGTTCACGGCGGGACCGATGGTGTGGGTGCTGGTGGTGGCCAGCAGCAAGGTGTATCCATCAGGCGTGGCCTTGGCCGCCAGATCAGAACCAAGCGTGCCGCCGGCACCGGGTTTGTTGTCCACCACGACCGATTGGCCCAGTCGCTCAGAGAGTTTTTGCGATACGGCGCGCGCCAATATGTCGGTCGCTCCGCCAGCCGGAAAAGGCACCACCAGCCGTATCGATTTGCTGGGATAGGCCTGCGCCCAGGCCCCCAGCGTCGTCCAGCTCAGACTGACCAGGCCCAGCAAGCGCAGCCACAGAATGAGTTTTTTCAATTCAATCTCCCAAATTCAATTTTCGGTGTACACGCCGCATCAACAACCAGACCACCAAAGCAATCAGGGGCACAGCCAGCGCCGTGGTGGTGTTGACATGAAATGGCCAACCCAGCGGTTCGAGCCCTTCGGCCACATGATGCACCAATCCGGCCATGTAATAGGTGATGGCAGCAACAGACAAGCCCTCGACGGCGGACTGTAGTTTCAGCTGCAGCCCTTGACGGCGGTTCATGGCGGCGAGCAAATCCTGACTGCTTTGTTGCTGCTCGATTTCGACTCGGGTACGCAACAAATTGCTCATGCGTGACACCCGTTCGGACAACGCCGTTTGTCGGCGCACTGCCCACTCGCAAGTGCTGCGTGCCGGGCTAAGGCGTCGATCCATGAATTCGGCGATGGTTTGCTGCCCCGCCAGACGTGATTCACGGATGTCCTGAATACGACGGTCCACCAACTCAAAATAAGCCTTGGTGGCGGAAAACCTCGAATGCGTCGCGGCATATTGCCCCTCGACCTGCCCGGCCAAGGTGGTCAGTCGATCAAGCAAAGCGGCCTCCATGGAACGCTCAGCACTGCGTATGGCTTGGGCCAATTCGGCCAACTCGCGTTCAGCGTCAGACAAGACCGCCCCCGCTTGACGCGCAGCGGGCAAGCCCAGCATGGCCGCCATGCGATAAGTTTCGATTTCCAGCAACTGTTGCACCAAACGGCCCGAACGCCGGGGCGAGACCGAGCCCAAAAACAAGACCATGCGCGAAAAACCATCGGCGTGGATCTGAAAGTCGGTGTGCACCTCGGCTTGGCCGTCAGACAGGGTTGACGCCACCAGCGAGTCCTCTTGCAAGATCCGGGCAAAGTCGCCCGATTCGATGGCTTTTGAGGGCATCGCCCACAGATGCAGTTTGGTCAGCGCCTGCCCTGGCAAACCCGCCAACCACGCTTGGGGCACCACTTGCAGGGCAGTGGGGGGTTCGGGGCGCGACAAAGCGTCTACTTCGGCTTCACGCATAAAGGTCCAGGAGACGAATTCGGTGTGCATCTCCCAACGCAAACGCCAGGGACCCAAATCGACCCGCAAGTGGGTGATTTCAGTCCCCGGGCTGGCTTGATGATGGTCAGATAACAAGCGCGACAGGTGTTGGCGACTGGCTTCGCGCACGCCCCGATCGGCCCACATGACGATGTGTGAAATGGCCAAGGGTACCTGCATCGGCTCGGGCGGGCGGGCATGGACTTCGTTGTGCAGCACCTGACGCAGGGCATGGTCTTGCATGGCAGACTCCTGAATGGGGTGATTGTCTCACCCCTGCAATACCCCAACAAAGCGATCAAAGAAAAACGGACTGGCAAGCCAGTCCGTTTGGTGGGTTTCGAAGGGGTTTTATTCTTCGACGAAAGTTTCCTCGCGTTTTTTCTTCACGGCGGGCAACAGCACGATGACGATCAGCAACAGGGCTGCCGCCAACAAGCCAGCCGACAGGGGGCGGGTCGCAAACACCGTCCAGTCACCTCGAGAAAGCAACAAGGCGCGGCGCAAGTTCTCTTCCATCATGGGGCCCAGAATAAAGCCAAGCAACAAAGGCGCTGGCTCGCAGCCCAATAAGATGAAGATGTAACCCACCAAACCAAAGGCCGCCACCATCCAAATGTCAAAGGTGTTGTTATTGGTCGAATACACCCCAATGGCACAGAACAAAACGATGGCCGGGAACAAAAAGCGATAAGGCACGGTCAGCAGTTTGATCCACATGCCAATCAGCGGCAGGTTCAAGATGACCAGCATCAGGTTACCAATCCACATGGATGCGATCAGGCCCCAGAACAACTGAGGGTTACTGGTCATCACCTGCGGGCCAGGTTGGATGTTGTGGATGGTCATGGCACCAACCATCAAGGCCATCACGGCGTTGGGTGGAATGCCCAAGGTCAGCAGCGGAATGAAGGAAGTCTGGGCACCCGAGTTGTTGGCCGATTCAGGGGCGGCGACACCGCGAATATTGCCTTGACCAAAGGGCACTTCACCCGGCTTGAGCTTGGTTTTCTTCTCGATGGTATAGGCGGCAAAAGCGGCCAACAGGGCACCGCCGCCAGGCAACACGCCCAACAAAGAGCCCAAGGTGGTGCCGCGAATCACGGCGGGCAACATGCGTTTGAAGTCCTCCATGGTCGGGAACAAACCCTGCACCTTGGAAGTGAACACCTCACGCTGGTCGGCAGGTCGCGACAAGTTAGAGATGATCTCGCCATAACCGAACACACCCATGGCAATGGTCACAAAGCCGATGCCGTCGGTCAGCTCAGGAATGTCCAGGCTGTAACGGGCCACCCCCGAGTTCACGTCGGTACCGATCAAGCCCAGCAAAAGGCCCAAAATGATCATGGCGATGGCCTTGATCAAAGAACCCGAAGCCAGCACGATGGCGCCGATCAGGCCCAGCACCATCAGCGAGAAATACTCGGCCGGGCCGAATTTGAAAGCCAACTCGGTCAGCGGCGGGGCGAAGGCCGCCAGAATCAGGGTGCCCACGCAACCCGCAAAAAACGAACCCAGGCCAGCGGCCGCCAAGGCCGGACCCGCGCGACCTTTGCGGGCCATTTGATAGCCGTCCAAAGTGGTCACCACCGAAGACGACTCGCCGGGCAGGTTCACCAGGATGGCGGTGGTCGACCCCCCATACTGGGCCCCGTAATAAATGCCGGCCAACATAATCAGCGCCGACACCGGGGGCAATGCATAGGTGGCGGGCAACAGCATGGCGATGGTGGCGATCGGGCCGACGCCAGGCAACACGCCGATCAGCGTGCCCAATAAACAGCCCAGGAAAGCGTAGGCCAAATTGATCGGCGTGAAGGCGACGCCAAAGCCGATCGAGAGATTGGTGATCAGATCCATTGAGTCAACTCCTTAACCGACCAAGAAAGTGGGCCAAACCGGCATTTGCAATTTCAGCAAAGCGATGAAAGCCCCATAGCTGCCCACCGACAGCACGGCCGAGAGCGCCAGGACCGATTTCCAATGAAACTCATCACCCGCCTTGCTGGCCACGATGATGAGGGCGAAGATGGAGACAATCAGGCCAAATGAGGGCAAGCCGATCGAGGGCAAACCACCCAACAAAATGCCAAAAATCAGGTTGGCGCCCAGAATGTAGCCCAGCGGTTTCCAGGCAATTTTGGCCACCTTGTCGCCGTCGGGGGTCTCGACAATCAGCGAGCCCAGCAAAATGATCGCCCCCAAAATGGCCAGCAACACACCCAGCAGCAGCGGGAAATACCCCGGGCCCATGCGGGCACCCGTGCCTATGGAATAGCTGGTCGCTCCCCAGGCAAAAATACCGCCCAACACCAAGAACATGAGTCCCGACAGAAAGTCTTTCTGACTTTTGATTTTCACTCGTTTTCTCCTAGAAACCAGTCAAACTGAGTGATTATGACTGTCAGCAAAGTTAAAGGGATTGCGGGTTTCACTTATAGATCTGTCGCATTTAAGACACAGGGGCCAAGGCCTTGACCCAGCGCGAGGCGGGCAGCACCGGCCATTTGCGCTCGATTTGCTCGGCCTGCAGGGCCAATTGAGCCCGGGTGGGCCGCACCGGGGTGCGCAGGGCCAAGACCACGGTATTGCCCTCTCGGGTGGGCTTGAAAGCCCACACAGCCTGCTCGGAAAAGGCCTCGGTGATGTGGCGCAGACTGCGCTCATAGCTCATGCTGCGCCCAAATAAATTGACAGTCATGACCCCGATGTCGGTCAACAAGTCTCGGCAATGACCATAAAACGCTGGGCTGTCCAGCACGGGTGAAGCCGCCTCGTGGTCGTACAAATCGACCTGCAGGTGATCGATTTGGTGCCGCCAGTGGGAGTGGGCTGCGACCTCTTGCGCATCGCCCAAAATGACCGAAAGGCTGTCGCTGTCGGGCGGCAGTTTGAACCACAAACGGCAAGCAGCGATCACCTGTGGGTTGATCTCGATGGCGGTGGTGCGGCAGCGCAAATGTTTGTGACAAAACTTGGTCAAGGCGCCCGCCCCCAAGCCCAGTTGCATGGCATGTTGATGCGCCACCTCTTGCACGGGCACAAAAAGTAGACTGGCCATCATGCGCTGGACATATTCAAGGTGGATGCCGAACGGGTCATCGATGCGCATCGAACCCTGCACCCAGTCGGTGCCCAGATGCAGATAGCGGATCGGTCCGTGATCAGAGAAATGGACTTCGGGCATGGTCCGGCGGGCCTCGCGAGTCATGATTTAAGCTGCGGCCAACGCAGCACCCGTTGTGCATTGGCCGAACAAACTTGCGCCAATTCGTTGCAGGAAGTCGATCGCAAGACTGCCACCTGTTGGGCAATGCGCGCCAGCTCTATAGGGCTGTTGCGTCCCTGGTGCTGGCCCTGGGCGCGCTGCGCAGCGGTTTTGTAAATCCATTGCGGGGGTATGTCGGGGGCATCGGTTTCCAGCACCAAAGCATGGGCGGGCAAGGTGGACGCCAATCGTCGCAATTGCAAAGCCCGCTCAAAAGTCACCGCACCGCCAAAGCCCAAGGCAAAACCCAAGTCCAAAAAGGCCTGCGCCTGTTGTTCGCTGCCATTGAAAGCGTGCGCGATACCCCCCACGACCGGCTGACGACGCAGCTCGCGCAACACCGAGTCGACAGCACGCCGCACATGCAAGATGACGGGCAGACGCAGTTCACGCGCCAGCCCCAACTGCTGTCGAAACCACCACAACTGAGTGTCCATGTCGGGGTGCCCTTGAAAACCATCCAGGCCGATCTCGCCAACCGCCACCAAGGCCGGGTCGCTCAGGGCCTGAGACAGTCGCTGGGCCAATTCATTCAGATCAGAAGGCCCGGCTTGCTCGACATACAAAGGATGGATACCCAAGGCGTAGACATCGCCGTGGCGATGGGCCCAGTCGGCCACGGCGTCCCAATTCGAGCGAGTCACTGCGGGCAGAACGCAGACCTGCACGCCTGCGTCCCGGGCGTGTTGCCGCACGGCCTCACGGTCGGCATCAAATTCCGACGCGTCCAGATGACAATGGGTGTCGATCAATTCCAAGGCACTCATGCAGCCGTCAAGCGCCCCTGTTGCAGTCGCAAAACTCGATCACAGCGTGCGGCCAAGGTCTCGTCGTGGGTCACCATGACCAATGCTGTGGCCTGTGTACGGCACAGATCCAGCAAGAGACGAAACATCTGATCGGCGGTGTCCCGATCGAGGTTACCCGTCGGCTCGTCGGCCAACAAACACTGGGGTTGCGTCACGATGGCACGGGCCAAGGCCACCCGCTGACGCTCGCCGCCAGACAGTTCGGCCGGACGATGCTGCCAGCGCGACCCCAGCCCGACCTGCTCTAGAGCCTGCCGAGCCAAGGTCTGGGACTGCTCTTGCGGCAGCCGTCTGATCCACAAGGGCATGGCGACATTGTCCAGGGCATGGAACTCGGGCAACAAATGATGAAACTGAAATACAAAGCCAAGGTGACGATTGCGCTGTCGACCCAATTCGGCCAAGCCCCAGTGGCTCAAGTCTTGGCCCGCCCACAAAACCGAACCTTGGCTGGGCGTGTCGAGTCCCGCCAGCAGATGCATCAGACTGCTTTTGCCCGAACCCGAGGCACCCAATATGGCCACCGACTCAGCCGAATGCACTTGCAAGTCCACCCCATGCAGCACCGCCACATCGAGAGGCCCCTGCCGATGTCTTTTGTGCAAACCCCGGGCTTCCAAAACCGCTTCACTCATGGCGCAGGGCCTCCGCGGGGTCGACCCGACTGGCGCGCCAACTGGGGTAAAGCGTGGCCAACAAGGACAAGATCAGTGCCACCCCTACCACGGGTACGATATCGGCCCCTTGGGGGTCGCTGGGCATGTGGTTGATCAGGTAGATGTCTTGCGGCAAAAAACGCAAACCCAGCAGTCCCTCAATGGCTGGCACCAAAATATCCAGATGAAAGGCAACGGCCAAACCCAGGGCCGTGCCGCCCAAAGTGCCCGCCAGACCCGACAAAGCCCCTTGGATGACAAAAATCCACAAAATCGACGACGGCGTGGCCCCCAGCGTGCGCAAGATGGCGATGTCGGCCTGTTTTTCAGTGACCGTCATGACCAGGGTCGTGACCAGGTTGAAAGCGGCCACGGCCACGATCAGGGTCAGGATGATGAACATCATGCGCTTTTCAATCTGCACGGCGGCAAACCAGTTTTTGTTCTGCTGTGTCCAATCGCGGGCACGAAACCCCGGCCCCAGTTGCAGCGCCAACTCTTGGGCCACTCGGGGCGCCAGTTGCGGGTCAGACAGCTTGACCCGCAAACCCATAAGTCCTGCATCGCGAAACATCATGCGAGCGTCGGACTCGTGCATCAGGGCCAGCGTGGCATCGAATTCGTAATGTCCAGAATCAAAAACCGACAAAACCTCGAGTTGTCGCAAACGCGGCATGACCCCAGCCGGTGTCACCTGCCCCGAAGGTGCGATCAAGGTCACCACATCGCCTGGGCGTACGCCCATCTGACGCGCCAGTTCCTGACCCAATATGACGCCAAAACGA
>CAYMJT010000069.1:0-13648 GCA_964390775.1 uncultured Bordetella sp. | reverse complement strand
TGTAGCGGATGCGGGTCGGGAACATCTCGACCAGCATGGCGGCAATGGGGCCGTACACCATGGTCACCAGAATCACCAAATAGATCAGGATGATGGAGACCATGACTTTGTCCAACTTGGCCGGATCGGCCTTGGTCGGATAGCCGTGGTCCTTGAGCTCTTTGGCCAAAGCAGCGCTCAACAGGGCATCCTTGACTTTGCTGTCGTCTTTCAGAGTGGCCAGTTTGGTCTCTGCGGCCTTGACGGCAGCTTCGTCCACGGGGCTGGCAGCCTTGAGGTCATCCACAGCTTTTTGAGCCGCCTCACGGGCAGCTTCGATGTCTTCGGCGCTGGCCACCACTTTGATGGTGTTCTCGCCGATCTTGATCGTGGCCGATTGACCCGGTGTGGCCTCGTTGCTGTAACTGACCGAATTGGCGGCCAGTTTTTGCTTGGCAACGTCACACGAGCTGGTGAACTTGACGGTGCCCGTGGGGTTGAACTGGAACGAGCACTCGGCCGGGTCTGCAGTCACCACCACTTTCGATTTTTGCTGGGCAGCGTGCAAATCGGGGTTGGCGGCTTTCGTCAGGGCTTCAAAGACCGGGAAGTAGGTCAACACGGCCAGCAAACAACCCAGCATGATGATCGGCTTGCGACCGATCTTGTCCGACAGCGAACCAAAGACAATAAAGAATGGGGTGCCCACGATCAGCGACACCGCCACCAGAATGTTGGCGGTTGCGCCGTCCACTTTGAGCGACTGGGTCAGGAAGAACAAGGCGTAGAACTGCCCCGAGTACCAGACCACCGCCTGACCTGCGGTCAAGCCGATCAGGGCCAGAATCACGATCTTGAGGTTTTTCCACTGACCAAACGATTCGGACAGCGGGGCTTTCGAGGTCTTGCCTTCGGACTTCATCTTCTGGAAAGCGGGCGACTCGTTCATTTGCAAGCGGATGTAAACCGAAATGGCCAACAGCGCGATCGAGACAATGAACGGAATGCGCCAGCCCCAATCGGCAAAAGCGGCCTCACCAATCGCCGTGCGTGTGCCCAAAATCACCATCAGGGACAAAAACAAACCCAGCGTGGCCGTGGTTTGAATCCAGGCCGTATAGGCACCCCGGCGGCCATGCGGTGCATGTTCGGCCACATAGGTGGCAGCACCACCGTACTCACCGCCCAGGGCCAGACCCTGCAACAGGCGCAAGGCGATCAGAATGACCGGTGCGGCCACGCCGATGCTGGCATAGGTCGGCAATATGCCCACGATGAAGGTGGACAGGCCCATGATCAGGATGGTCACCAAGAAGGTGTACTTGCGGCCGATCATGTCGCCCAGTCGACCAAACACCAGCGCGCCGAAGGGGCGCACGATGAAGCCAGCGGCAAAAGCCAGCAAGGCAAAAATGAACGCCGAGCCCGCATCCAAGCCGCTGAAGAACTGCTTGGCAATGATCGCGGCCAGCGATCCATAAAGGTAAAAGTCGTACCATTCAAACACGGTGCCCAGAGATGAGGCGAAGATCACCTTTTTCTCTTCTGCGGTCATCGGGCGCGAGGCTTCTGTTGTCGCCATTTGTTGTCTCCAAAAAATAACGGTTCTTGAGCAAACCGTGTTAAGTAGTCTGCCGACGCTCTCTGACCCAACGCTGACTTAAAGATTTAATCAATCTTACGATTTTGTAAAGTTCGTTTACAAAACTGTTCCGTTCATGACCCAAGAACCGCCAGGAATGAACGTTTCATGGCCTATTTTTGTGCCTCTAAAGCCCCATGAAAACACCTGACGAGTCGAATTAAATTCAATCATTTCAAAGGGTTATCCCTTAACGACAACGAATAAAAACCACAAAGTAAGTCAAGGGTAAGGCTGGATTAACACAGTTCATCCGTTGTGAATTTTTGTAAAGAATTGCGTCAAGAAAATTAACGCAAATCAAAAAGCTGTGTTGCAAATCCTCAATGTCATTCAATTGATTTTTTACATCGGTTTATTGGCGATGTTGGGCCAAGGCCTGTTGTTTGTTCTGGCGGGACAAAAACGGGAACAAAACCTGTTTTATCAATTGTTTCAAACCATCAATCGGCCTTGGGTGGGCATGGCCCGTCTTGTAAGTCCCAAAAAAATAGCCCCGCAACACGTGCCTTGGGTGGCATTTTTTATGTTGGCTGTGCTTTATCTGGCGGTGACGCTGGCCAAGATCGAGCATTGCATCAGCGTGTCGATGCAGGGTTGCCGATGAGCGAGCCTCTACATACGTTGCGCAAAGCTTGGCTCTGGGTCCTTTTGGCCCTGGGAAAGAATGAATCCGCGCTTGAACATTTGAACCAAATGCTTGAGGGGCGGCCCGATGACACGCATGCCCGATCGAGTCGGGCTTTTGTGCGCTATCAACTGGGTGATGAAGCCGGTGCCCTTGAAGATTACGAGGTCTTAACGCAACGCGGGTTGGCAAGCGCCGGAGACTGGTTCAATTTAGGTTTCTTGCATGAGGCGTCCAAACGCCATGCACAAGCGCAACATTGTTTTGAATCGGTTCTCAAACTGGACGAATCCATTGATCGGGCCTGGTATGGCCTGGGCTTGGCCCTGATGGCACAGGGCAAGCACGATGAGGCGCTGCGTGCCTTTCATCGAAACACGCAATTGCAACCCATGAGCCCACACGGCTGGTGCCAACTGGCCCGAGTGCACATGGAACGTCGGGAAACCGAGGAGGTCGCGAAGATCATTCGCCATCTCCAGGGTTTCGAGCCCAAAATCGCCGCCGAATTGGCACGCGAAACGGGAGTTCGAGCTGCCTGACACTGGAGAACGCCTGCGTTGCAAGGGCTTAAAAAGCCCGCATGCGTTCATGTCCCCCTTGGTTCACCAAGGGCTTCTGAGGAGACCTTCATGCAATTGACCGAAACCCATCAGCGGTACTGGCAGAAAAACCTCAATATAACCGCCGTTCTGTTGGCAGTTTGGTTTGTGGTGACTTTCGTGATCAGTTATTTCGCTCGGGACCTGAACTTCACCTTCTTTGGCTGGCCATTCAGTTTCTGGATGGCCTCGCAGGGCTCACTGGTGATTTATGTGCTGATCATCTGGTTTTACGCCAGCTATATGAATCAGCTGGACCAAGAACACGGCGTGGCCGAGATCGAGGAGGATTGACATGGCTGGCATGGCACCTGAATCTGCTGGCGGCGTTTTCTCGGGATCGAGCAACGCCGCATTCAAAAAGCAACTGAACAAGGTCTACAGTTGGTACACCGGTGGCTTTATTGTGTTTGTTATGGTTTTGGCCATACTGGAACAAATGGGATTGCCCCGCAACTGGATCGGCTACATTTTCCTGGCTGCCACGGTGTTACTGTACGGTGGCATCGGGGTCATGAGTCGTACCAACGATGCCGCCGAGTACTACGTGGCAGGACGCCGCGTTCCGGCCATCTACAACGGCATGGCCACTGGCGCCGACTGGATGTCGGCAGCCTCGTTCATTGGTATGGCCGGCACGCTTTACCTGACCGGCTACGGAGGACTGGCTTTCATCATGGGCTGGACCGGTGGCTACTGTCTCGTGGCACTCTTTTTGGCACCATACCTGCGTAAATTCGGTCAGTTCACCATTCCCGACTTTTTGGGCGCCCGTTACGACGGCAACTTGCCCCGACTGCTGGGAATTTTGGCGGCCATTTTATGCTCGTTCACCTATGTGGTGGCCCAGATCTACGGTGTGGGTCTGATCACCACGCGTTTGACTGGTGTGGCTTTTGAGCTGGGTATTTTCCTCGGGCTGGGCGGTATTTTGGTTTGCTCGTTTCTGGGTGGCATGCGCGCAGTGACTTGGACACAAGTGGCGCAATACATCATCCTGATCATTGCCTACCTGATCCCGGTGATCTGGTTGTCGGTGAAACAAACCAGCATCCCAGTGCCGCAGGCGATTTACGGCTACCAGTTGGAAAAAGTCACGGCCAAGGAAAAAGAACTGATCGACGACCCCAAGGAAAAAGAAGTCGTCGCCATCTTTAAAGCCCGTGCCGATGAAATGACTGAAAAGCTCAAAGACGTCAAATCTGCTTTGGCTGCCGACAAGGCCGATGCCCAGAAAAAGGTTGACGATCTGAAAGCCGCCAACGCACCAGACGCAGAAATCAAGGCAGCCGAAAAAGCCTTGGCTGCTTTACCCCCCAATGAGGAGGCAGCGAAAAAAGCCTGGACAACGGCCAAGACAGCTGCCGAGGCTCGCGCCAAACCGCTGGCGGGCATGCCCAGACACGCCACTCAGTTTGCTGGCGATCCGAATGGCGATGCCAAGGCCCAAGAAACCTACGACACCTCACGTCGCAACTTTCTAGCTCTGGTATTTTGTTTGATGGTTGGTACCGCTGCATTGCCGCACATCTTGATGCGCTACTACACCACACCTTCGGTGAAAGAAGCACGCAGTTCGGTGACCTGGTCGCTGTTCTTCATCTTCCTGCTCTACTTCACTGCGCCGGCCTTGGCAGTTCTGGTCAAGTACGAGGTGTTTACCGTCTTGGTGGGCACGCCATTTGACAAGCTACCCGCATGGGTCAGTCAATGGGCAGCGGTCGATCCGGCCTTGTTGTCGGTGAGCGATGTGAATAAAGATGGCATTTTGCAATTGGGCGAGATGCGCATCGGCGGTGACATTGTGGTGCTGGCCACCCCTGAGATTGGCGGACTACCGTATGTCATTTCGGGCATGGTGGCCGCCGGCGGTCTGGCTGCGGCGCTATCGACCGCAGACGGTCTGCTGCTGACCATTGCCAACGCCTTGTCGCACGACTTGTACTTCAAGATGATCGACCCCAACGCTTCAACGTCACGTCGGGTCACCATTTCGAAGGCCCTGCTGTTGGTGGTAGCGCTTGCTGCTGCTTATGTGGCCGCGCAAAAACCAGCGGACATCTTGTTCCTGGTTTCTGCCGCGTTCTCGTTCGCTGCTGCCGCCTTCTTCCCGGCGCTTGTCTTGGGTATCTTCTGGAAGCGCGCGACCAAATGGGGCGCGGTGTTCGGCATGATCGGTGGCTTGGGGATCACCATGTACTACATGGTCACGACCCAGCCCTGGTTGCGCGGCATCTTTGGTGTAACCTCGCCTGTGGAGTTATGGTACGGCATCCAGCCCATCTCGGCGGGCGTGTTTGGTGTGCCGCTGGGCTTTGCGCTGATCATTGTCGTCAGCTTGCTGACACCAGCACCGCGACGCGAAATTCAGGAACTCGTGGAGCATGTGCGCTATCCGAGCCTGATCGGTGACATCAACACCGAGGCCAAGTGATGGAGATCGGGCCAACTGGCCCGGTCTTCCAACCAGCCGGGGCCTAGGCCCCGGTTTTTTTTGCTCAAATGTGAGATCGGTTCGCGATCTTTTGCCAAACCAAGCGTTTGTCGGCTTCTGCCATTGCACCCCATTGAGCAATTTCGTCGAGGGTACGCAAGCAACCCACGCACAAGCCGGTATCGGGGGACATGACACAAACCGAGCGACAAGGTGAAGGTGCGGGGCCCTCAGTCGAGAGAACCTGTTGGGCTCGATTCGCCAAATACCGACTCGATGCCATCATGATGTTCGATTCCGAGCCAAAGAGAGTGCCCGTCCGACCCGCGAAGATGTTGGGCGACCCAGCTGCTGGCTGATGTATTGACCGGCGTCGACTAAGGCGTCGAGGTCTATGCCCGTCTCGATGCCCATACCGTGCAACATATAAACCACGTCCTCGGTCGCCACATTGCCAGTGGCCCCCTTGGCATAGGGGCATCCGCCCAATCCAGCCACCGACGTGTCAAACTGCCACACCCCTAACTCGAGCGCAGCCAGGGTGTTAGAGAGCGCCTGCCCATAGGTGTCGTGGAAATGGCCGGCCACCTGATCGATGGAGTAGTGCCGCAAAGTGGCTTCCAACGCAGCCTGCACCCGACGCGGTGTGCCGACTCCGATGGTGTCGGCGACATAGGCGTGTTCAATACCAATGTCTTTCATTAGCCCCGCCAGATAGCCGACCCGCTCGGGGGGCACCTCGCCCTCGTAGGGGCAACCCAAACAGCAACTCATGGCCCCACGCACAGCCACGCCCGCCGCATGGGCCGCCTGCACCACCGGCGCGAAGCGCTCGATGCTCTCGGCAATGGAGCAGTTGATGTTTTTTTGGCTGAATGCCTCGCTGGCCGAACCGAACACCACCACCGCATCGGGGTGCGTCAGCAATGCGGCTTCCAAGCCTTTGAGGTTGGGGGTCAGCACCGAATAAGTCACATCGGCCCGACGTTGCAAGCCCCCCATGACCTCGGCGTTATCGGCCATTTGGGGGACCCATTTGGGGCTGACAAAGCTGGTGACCTCGATGTGTTTGAGGCCCGCCGCTTGCAAGCGATGCACCAATTCGATTTTGATCGACGCAGACACCGGCGCCGACTCGTTTTGCAAGCCGTCGCGGGGACCGACATCGGTGATTTGGACACGCTGTGGCAGTTTCATGGGCCTATTCTAAAAAATACTTCGATGAACCCTGCCATCAGGGGCCATCTTGGACCTCGGTTTGCAGGCGCAGCAACTCGGCACCCTCGGCGACCTGGTCACCTGGCGCATACAACAACTCGCTCACCCGGCCAGCGGCAGGTGCGTGCAGGGTGTGTTCCATTTTCATGGCTTCCATCACGGCCAGCGCCTGCCCGGCAGTCACCGCATCGCCCACGTTGACGGCAAACGACAGTACCTTGCCCGGCATCGGGGCGGTCAACTGTCCCCCGGCCTCGTTGCTGTCGCCCGCGTGCGCCAAATCGTCAATGGCCTCGACCACGCACGCCCCTTCGGGCAAAAACACATGCACCTGCTCGCCCCACACATGGATGTGAGCTCGCCAGCGCTGATCGCCCCAGCAGATGTCCAGACCCTCTTCGTGCGCACTGACCCGCCAAGGCAGCGGGGAGCCGCCATCCATGGCCAATGTCGGTGTAGTCCCAGTACGCAAGGTGGTCAGCCCCAAGGCCTCGTCCAGCCGCCACTGCCAGCGGCGCTCGCTGGGGCCCATGGCTTGAAAACCATCTTGCTTCGAAAAAGGGTCGATCCATGCCCTGCACTCGGGGGTGGCTCGACCCGCCACCTCAAACCAGGCCGTGGCCGAGGCCAGGGCTCGCTCTCGGGTGACTCGGGGCGCGCCAAACAAGGCACCGTGTTCGCGCGCGATCAGCGCCGTATCGAGCTTGGCCGTGGCAAAAGAATCGGAGGCCAGGACCCGACGCAAAAATTGAACATTGGTCGCCAGCCCGACGATGCGGGTGGCGGCCAGCGCCGCATCGAGTCGTGCCAGAGCTTGCTCACGTGTGTCGCCGTGCACAATCAGCTTGGCGATCATCGAGTCGTAAAACGGACTGATGGCATCGCCCTCGCGCACCCCGTCGTCCACACGCACCGGGGCAAGCTCGAAGGCCGAGGCTGGCGGTTTGCGATAAACGCGCAAGGTGCCGGTCGAGGGCAAGAACTGCTTGTCGGGATTCTCGGCGCAAATGCGGGCCTCGATGGCATGGCCACGCTGAACGATTTGGTCTTGCCGCAGGGGCAAGGGTTCACCGGCTGCGATGCGCAGCTGCCATTCCACCAGATCGAGGCCGGTCACCGCCTCGGTCACCGGATGTTCGACTTGCAGCCGGGTATTCATTTCCATGAAGTAAAACTTCATCGACTCGGGCTGATCGTAAGCGGCCTGCTCGACGATGAACTCGACCGTGCCCGCCCCCACATAATTCACTGCCTTGGCGGCCGCCACCGCCGCTTGGCCCATGCGCTGGCGCAATTCGGCACTCAGGCCCGGGGCCGGCGATTCCTCCAAAATTTTCTGATTGCGGCGCTGCACGGAGCAGTCCCGCTCGAACAGGTGGATCACCTGGCCGTGACCATCGCCAAAGACTTGAATTTCGATGTGGCGCGGGCGTTGCACGTACTTTTCGATCAGCACTGCATCGTCGCCAAAGCTGTTGCGTGCCTCGCGTTGGCAAGAAGCCAGCGCAGCTTCAAAATCCTGGCCCGATTCGACCACGCGCATGCCCTTGCCACCTCCGCCCGCGCTGGCTTTGATCAATACTGGGTAACCCATCCGATCGGCCTCGCGCCGCAACAAGGCCGGGTCCTGGTCGGCACCGTGATAGCCCGGCACCAAGGGCACCCCTGCGGCTTGCATCAAGCGTTTGGACTCAGCCTTCAAACCCATGGCCTGGATGCTGGCCGGTTGCGGCCCGATAAAAACCACGCCCGCTTGGGCACACGCTTGGGCAAAGGCCTCGTTCTCACTCAAAAAGCCATAGCCGGGGTGGATCGCTTGCGCGCCCGTGTCGCGCGCAGCCTGCAAGATGCGCTCCCAGCGCAAATAACTGTCCTTGGGGGCCGAGCCTCCAATCAAAACCGCCTCGTCACACAGCGCCACATGCTTGGCATCGGCATCGGCCTCGGAATACACCGCCACCGTGCGCACACCCAAACGTCGGGCGGTGCTGGCCACACGGCAAGCAATCTCGCCTCGGTTGGCAATCAGGATTTTTTGAAACATCTGCGCCTCACTCCAGCCAATTGGGTTTGCGTTTTTGCAGAAAGGACTGCACCCCTTCCTTGCCCTCGGCGCTGGCCCTGATGTCAGCGATGCCGGCCACGGTGCGCTCAATCAAGGCAGGGTTGATCTCTTTCCCAGCGACATCGTGCAGCAGCTGCTTGCACTCGCGCACGGCGTTCGGACTGGCCGCCACCAGCGCCTGGCACAGCGTGGCCACGCACTCATCCAAAGCCGCTTCGGTGTCCACCACTTCGTGTACCAAGCCCAGTCGCAGCGCCTGTGCAGCGTCAAATCGTTCGGCGGTCAAGAAATAACGGTGCGAGGCGCGCGCACCCATGGCCCGAATCACATAGGGGCTGATGGTGGCGGGAATCAGACCCAACTTCACCTCACTCAGGCAATAGCCTGCCCCTGCCACACTCACTGCCATGTCACACGCCGCCACCAGGCCCATGCCTCCGGCATAGACATCGCCCTGGACACGCGCGATGGTGGGTTTGGGACAACGGTCGATCACGGCCAGCATATGGGCCAACTCTGCCGCATCCTGCAAATTCTGGTCGCGGCTGTAGTCAGCCATGCGGCGCATCCAGTTCAGGTCGGCCCCGGCACAAAACGCCTTGCCCTCGGCGGCCAACACAACGCAGCGCACGGCGGGGTCTTGACCCGCAGTTTCAAACGCCTGCCGAATTTCGCCGATCAGGGTTTCATTAAAGGCATTGCGCACATCGGGGCGTGCCAGTGTGATGGTGCACACACCGTGTTGGGTCTGGGTTTTAAGGTGTTGCATGACATCACATCCTGAACAAACCAAAGCGAGTCTCTTCGATCGGGGCGTTGAGCGCTGCACTCAGGCCCAGGCCCAACACGCGACGCGTGTCTGCGGGGTCGATGACACCGTCGTCCCACAGGCGGGCGGTGGCGTAATAGGGGTGGCCCTGCTCTTCGTATTGGCGTCGGATGGGGGCCTTGAAGTTTTCTTCTTCCTCGGCGCTCCAGGCGCCGCCCTTGGCCTCGATGCCGTCTCGGCGTACCGTGGCCAGCACACTGGCGGCCTGTTCACCGCCCATGACGCTGATGCGTGCGTTCGGCCACATCCACAAAAACCGTGGCGAATAGGCTCGCCCGCACATGCCGTAATTGCCGGCCCCAAAACTGCCACCGATGATGACCGTGAATTTGGGCACCGCAGCGGTCGCCACAGCGGTGACCATCTTGGCACCGTTGCGGGCAATGCCCTCGTTTTCGTATTTGCGCCCGACCATGAATCCGGTGATGTTTTGTAGAAACACCAACGGGGTCTTGCGTTGACAACAGAGCTCAATAAAGTGCGCACCCTTGAGTGCCGACTCGGAAAACAAAATACCGTTGTTGGCAATGATGCCCACCGGTATACCCTCGATGCGGGCAAAGCCACACACCAGCGTAGTGCCAAAGCGGGGTTTGAATTCATCGAACTCGGAAGCATCCACCACCCGCGCAATGATGTCGCGCACATCAAAGGGTTTGCGGGCATCGGTCGGAATGACGCCATACAACTCGCGGGCATCAAAATTCGGCTCCAGCGCTGGGTGCAACGCGACGCTCGGTGTTTTTTGACGATTCAGATTGCGCACCGCCTGCCGCGCCAAGGCCAGGGCGTGCAAGTCGTTTTGGGCCAGATGATCGGCCACGCCCGACAAACGGGTATGAACGTCGCCACCGCCCAGGTCTTCGGCGCTGACCACTTCGCCAGTGGCGGCTTTCACCAAGGGCGGCCCACCCAAAAAAATAGTGCCCTGGTTTTTCACAATGATGGTCTCGTCGCTCATGGCTGGGACATAAGCCCCTCCGGCGGTACAACTGCCCATGACGACCGCGATTTGCGCCAGGCCCTGAGCGCTCATATTGGCCTGGTTGTAAAAAATTCGGCCAAAGTGGTCGCGATCGGGAAACACCTCGTCTTGGTTGGGTAAATTGGCCCCACCCGAATCCACCAAATACACACAGGGCAGGCGGTTTTGTTGGGCCACCTCTTGCGCGCGCAAATGCTTCTTGACGGTCATGGGGAAATAAGTGCCCCCTTTGACCGTCGCGTCATTACAAACCACCATGCAGTCGGTCCCACTGATACGGCCTATGCCTGCAATCAGGCCGGCAGAGGGCGCATCGTTGCCATACATATTCAAAGCCGCCAAGGGCGCCAACTCCAGAAACGGCGAGCCCGGATCGAGCAGTTTGAGCACCCGTTCACGCGGCAGCAATTTACCCCGGGCGGAGTGCTTGGCGCGGGCCGCTTCGCCGCCACCTTGCGCCACACGGGTCTGTTGCTGGCGCAAATCATCGACCAGGGCTTGCATGGCACTGGCATTGGCCTGAAATTCGGCCGAACGGGGGTTGAGCGAGCTGGCAAGCACAGGCATGGGCGGTTTCCTCCAAGCCCTGTATTTTGATTGACGTTTACGTAAACGTCAATTGCTCTTCGAAATCACCAGATCGAAAACGGCTTCTGCTTAGATCGAACGGTAATTCGGAACAAAGAGATTGGTTCATATTTACTAATAAATTATTTATAGGCATGTATATAATACTTTGTGATGAATATAATTAACTTTCCAAGGAGACCCTCATGCAATGCTCGAACTACGAAGGCTGGGACGATTAATTGGACGCTCACGAGTCGGTCAAGTCCATCATTTGGCTGGGCGAGACATGGGGTTTTTGGATTCAAACCGCCGTATTTACCCTCTCCGCGTTCGCCGGTGTCGCTGTCATTTACTTTAATGGCAAGCAAGCACGAACCCGGGCATTGATTGACATGCTGATGCAGCATAAAGCCGATCAAGAGCTGGTCAGAGCCACCCACCAAGTACATCAACTCCAAATCAGTGGCAAGTCACTGGCTCAGCATGTGAACGAGAACACAGAACAAAGACAGGCCATCTTAAAAGTGCTGAACACGCACGAATTCATTGCGGTGGGAGTTCGCATGGGTGCGTTTGATGAAAAAGTCTATAAGCAAATGCAGTGCTCAAACGTGCTTCGACTTTGGTCTTCATCCTGCGGCTTTATCCTTGAACTGCGTAAAACAGATCAAAAGGAAACGCTGTTTCAAGATTTCGAGAGATTGGCTCGCCGTTGGGAAAAAAAACCAATCGAGAAAATACCTCAGCGATGATGTGCGGGTCGAGTGGTCGGCCCCATATCAACTCGCTGATGCTGACTTAATCGTCCCAACCTTCTGTTCGGATGTATTGCATGAGATTTCTCCTTGACCCTGATAGATTCAGTTTCATACTCTACATCCTGAAGTTTCAACGCGCTGACAATCAGTAGCCATTTCTGGGCGCTTGTCACATATCCGCCACACTTAAGGAAGCTCTGCATCACCGTTGTCGTTCATGTGAATTTGAGCTCGCACAGGTCCCGCATATGCCCGATCAAGTGCTGGGCACCTGCCGCCAGCAGATCGTTGCCTTGCCCCAGCACGGCATACCCCCAGACTGTGGCCCCAGCGGCGACGCCCGCCTGAACGCCGGTGACGGTGTCCTCGATCACCAGGCAATGTTTCGGGTCCACGCCCAAGTGACGTGCGGCAGCCAGGTACACGTCGGGGTGCGGTTTGCTGCGCGGCATTTCGTGGCCGCTGAAAACCCGCCCCTGAAAATAGTCCAGCAGCCCGAACTGATCGAGCATCATTTCGACCTTGAAGCGGTCGGCGCCTGAAGCCACTGCCAGGCGTCCCCCGCTGTGCCGATGAACATGGGCGACGGCTTCGCGCACCCCCTCGATCAATTGCAAATCGGATTGAAGCGCCAGATTGCGACGTTGCATGAACTCGGTCAACCACTCTTCGGACCACGGCTGACCCGTGTGCTGCTCGATCAAATCGCGGCGACTGCGCACCGTGTGGCCCACGAACAAGTCCCAGCACACTTGCGCTGACAAATTCCAGCCCCGTTCGACCAACATGGTGTGCAAGACCCCGTTGGTGATGGGCTCGCTGTCGACCAGCACCCCGTCACAGTCAAAAAGAACAGCCTGAAAGATGGCCATGCGGTTCAGTCGACGGTAGCGCCCGAAGACTTGACGATTCGCGCCCAACGAACCAGATCGTCTTGCAAAGTCAGGCCCAGCTGGGATGGGGTCATCCGGGCGATCTCGACCCCCTGTGCAGACAAAGCCGCTTGGGTATCGGGCTGAGCCATGATCTGGCTCATGGCGTCTTGCAGTTTTTGTTCAACGGCTTTGGGCATGCCTTGCGGTCCAAAAAGCGCCACCCACAAAGTACCGCTGAAGCCTTTGACCTTCTCGCCAATGGCCGGAACATTGGGGAGGGCTGGCGAGCGATCGACCGAGCTGACGCCCAAAGCAAGCAATTTACCTGACTTGAGGTGGCCCAGCACCGATGGCAGGCTGGCAAAAGCCATCGGAACCTGACCCCCCATCAAATCGTTCATGGCCGGGGCCACGCCTTTGTAAGGGATGTGCTGCAACTGAAGATCGGCCATGCTGTTGAGCATTTCGCCCAGTAAGTGATTCAAAGTGCCGTTGCCTGCCGAAGCGTAAGGGTACTTGCCCGGGTTGGCTTTGATCAAACGCAGAAATTCATCCAGGTTGCGCGCCTCAAAGTTGGGGTTGACCACCAGCACATTGGGCACCGAGCCGACCATGCCCAGGGGAACGAAATCTTTCACCGGATCGAACCCTGGGTTTTTATACAAAGCTGGGTTTATGGCCTGCGAACTGCTGATAGTGAGCAACAGTGTGTGGCCATCCTTAGGGGCTTTGGCAGCGACGACCGTGCCGATGTTGCCGCCCGCGCCGGGCCGGTTCTCGACGACCACCCCTACGCCCAATAAACTGGCCAAACGCTGCGCCACGACCCGCCCCACCAAGTCGTTGGTTCCCCCAGGGTTTTGCGGCACGATCAGGGTGATGGGCTTGGCGGGAAAGTCTTGGGCCGACACCGAACCCGCAGCCAAAATGGCCCATACGGCGGCCCACACCAAAGAACGACGATTCATACCCGTACTCCTGGAGTTAAATAGCGGTGCTTTCACAGCGCGCGCTGGATGATGATTTTTTGGACATCGCTGGTGCCTTCGTAAATTTGGCAAAC
>CAYMJT010000068.1:0-13716 GCA_964390775.1 uncultured Bordetella sp. | reverse complement strand
CACGACGACCAGAATCACAATCTGGGACTCTACCAACTGAGCTACAGCCACCGTCAGGCGGACATTATAGCGCTTGCTGGCTCTGTGTTTCGTCGGGTTTGGCGACGATGACTTTGGCCTTGAGGCGGGCTTTCAGACTCTCGAGGTAGGCCTGCGCCTCGACCTGGGCGCTGGACTGGGCCAGCTGCTCGCGTTCGGTCTTGCGCTTGTTGTGATCGGGGGCTGGCAATACCTGTTTGACCTTGACCACCGCATAGCCCTGCTCTTTCAGGTCAACGCCGACCCAAGCCGGCAGTGAGTCGCGCGGCGCACGCAGGGCCGCACTGATGATCGATTGTGCAAGATTGGCGGGTTGGTCGCGCGAGATGACGATCGGGCTGTCGAGTTTGGCCGCGTCGGATTGTTCTTTCCAGGCCTTGAGGGCTTGGGCGCCTTTCTCGCGCGCCAACTCGGCGGCACGCTCGTTGATCCAGTCACGGCTGAGAGTTTCGCGGGCTTCGTCCAGGGTCAGCGAACGGGCCGGGCTGTACTGGGTCAGGCGGGCCGACAACAGCAGGTTGGGGCCGACTTCGATGGCTTCGGTGTTGCGCTTGCGTTCAATAGACTCGGCGCTGAACAAGGCGGCCAACACACGCGGGTTGGCCCACAGGGCTGGACCGCTGGCTGGACCGCTGACTTGTGAGGTGACTCCGCTGGCGGTTTGCAAGGTCAGCTTGAAGCGTTCGGCCACTGGCTTGAGGCCGTCGGCCTGCTCGTAGACCAGGTTGGAGAACTGTTCGGCCACTTCGGCGTATTTGCGTTGCGCCTGTTGGCGACGCAACTCTTTCTCCAGGGCAGGTCGGGCTTGCTCAAAGGTTTGACCTTTGGGCTTGCGTATATCGGTGAGCCAAATGATATGAAACCCGAAATCCGATTCGACCAGATCGCTGATGCCCCCCACATTCAAGGCAAAGGTTGCGTCTTCGAAGGGTTTGACCATGGCGCCACGGGCAAAGAAATCGAGGTCACCGCCTTGGGCTGCCGAACCAGGGTCTTGCGAGTGCTTGCGCGCCAGCGCAGCAAATTCTTTCGGTTGTTTTCTGACCTGCTCCAGCAAGCCTTGGGCTTTTTCGCGCGCTTTGCTGCGCTCGGCCTCGGGCATCGACTTCGGGGCGTTGATCAGAATGTGGCTGGCGCGACGTTCTTCTTTGGCGGCCTGGGCTTGTTGGTTTTGTTCAAAATAGGTTCGAACATCGGCTTCGGGCAGGGTGATGTCTTTCTCGACCGTGGCGAGATCGAGCACCAGGTATTCGATGTCGCCTTTTTGCGGCAATTGGTAGCGCGTGGGGTGTTTGGCCAGCCAAGCCTTGAGGTCGTCATCGCTGGGCTTCAAGCCAGCTCGAAAATCGCTCGCCGCAAAACGGGCCAGTTGAATTTCACGGCGCTCAAAAAAGGCGGACATGCTCAAGTTCGCGATCGAGTCGGGCAAGATGGCGCTGTCGCTGATGCCCGACAAGAGTTGGCGCTGTGCAATGTCTTGGCGCACACGGGCTTCCAAGCCCTCGGGGGTCAGACCCTGAGCGGCTGCCAACTGGCGATAACGCTCAACATCGATGCTGCCATCGGGCTTGCGCAAGCTGGCGATGGTGGGGTTTTGCTGTAGCAATTTGGCCAAGCGTTGGTCGCTCACACCGATCATTTGCTTTTGGGTTGCCAAATCGACCACGCGCTCTTGCAGCATGCGTTGCAAGGTCGCGTATTTAGCCTGCGGGGTATCCAAAAATTTCAGGTCCAGGGTGGGCATTTGACTGCGATAGCGCTCGACCAACTGACGGTGGGCCGCGTCCCACTCGGCCTGGGTGATGGACTGACCGTCGATTTCGGCCACTTTTTCGCCCTTTTCCTGGAAACGGGTGTAACCGTCTAGCCCCAGCAACACGAACGAGGGGAAGATCAACAGAAACAGCAGAAACTGCATGAGTCGGTTGTGGCGACGGACAAATTCAAACATTCGGATTTCCTGAATTCAATAAAAAAGGCGAACTGTGTTCGCCTGTTCGGGGTGGTGGGTGCTGACGGGGTCGAACCGCCGACCTACGCCTTGTAAGGGCGCCGCTCTACCAACTGAGCTAAGCACCCCCGAATGAAGACCTCAGTTGAGGGCGTCTTTCAAAGCCTTGCCAGGACGAAACTTCGGTACTTTAGCAGACTTGATTTTGATGGCCGCGCCCGTGCGTGGGTTGCGGCCGGTGCGGGCTGCGCGCTTGGAGACGGCAAATGTGCCGAAACCGACCAAGGACACCGACCCGCCTTTTTTGAGGGTGGTGCGCACGGCACCGATCGTGGCCTCGAGGGCACGGGTGGCGGCAGCCTTGGAAATGTCGGCTTGTTTGGCAATGTGTTCGATGAGTTCTGTTTTGTTCACAAGTGACCTCTGATGTTACTGGTACTTCGGCTCCGGTTGTCATATGCCCATCGGGCATCTCGGGTCCGAATTGGCATTTGAACCAAGGCGGGCACGCAAGTCAATGGCACAAATCCTGATTTTTACCAAGGGCGTGATTCTAGTCTGAATTACAAGGCCGTTGACCCCATTTCAAAGCGCCTGCGCGATGGCACGCCCAAGGTCACTGGTACTGGCGTTTCCACCTATGTCGGGGGTTTTGGGCGCACCACTTCCGGGCAACAGCACTTTTTCAATGGCCGCCAAGATCGCATCGTGGGCCTCTTTGTGGCCCAGAAACTCGAGCATCATCGCCCCGCACCAAATTTGACCGATCGGGTTGGCCAAGCCACGTCCAGCAATGTCGGGCGCCGAACCGTGCACCGGTTCAAACAGCGAGGGGAATTTTCGATCGGGGTTGAGGTTGGCACTGGGGGCAATGCCGATGGTGCCGGTGCAAGCGGGCCCAAGATCGCTCAGGATGTCGCCAAACAGGTTGCTGGCGACGACCACGTCGAAAAAATCGGGACGCTGCACAAAGTGCGCGGTCAGAATATCAATGTGGAATTTGTCGGTTTTGACCGAGGGGTAGGCTTGAGCCATCTCGGCCAGGCGCTCGTCCCAATACGGCATGGTGATGGCGATGCCGTTGGACTTGGTGGCGGCGGTCAGGTGCTTTTTGGGTCTCGATTGGGCCAACTCGTAAGCAAACTTCAACACCCGATCGACCCCGTAGCGGGTAAAGATGGACTCTTGCATGACCATTTCGCGATCGGTGCCGCCAAACATGCGCCCGCCCACTGCCGAGTATTCGCCTTCGGTGTTTTCACGCACAATGTACATGTCGATTTCACCAGGTTGGCGCGGGCTACCGTCCTTGCGCACCACCGGGGCCACAATGCCGGGCATGAGGCGAGCTGGGCGCAGGTTGATGTACTGATCGAATTCACGCCGAAATAAAAGCAAGGAACCCCACAGCGAGACATGGTCGGCAATTTTGGCCGGCCAACCGACCGCGCCAAAATAGATGGCGTCGTGCGAGCCCACCAGGTCACGCCAGTTGTCGGGCATCATTTGCCCGTGCTTTTCATAGTAGTCCCAGCTAGAAAAATCGAAGTGATCAAAGTGCAGGTCGATGCCGAATTTGCGCGCTGCGGCATCGAGCACGCGCACACCTTCGGGGACCACTTCTTTGCCGATGCCGTCACCAGCAATGACGGCGATGCGTTTTTGACTCATGGAAAGTACTTAGGGTTGTGACCAGAAAGGCTAGATTCTAAAGCTTTAAGCGGGTTTGCGAACGACCAGGCTAACCCCCACCGCTGTCAGTGCAATGCCCAGCAATGTCAATGGGGTCAAGGGCTCGTCAAACAAAAACCAGGCCATGATGGCGGTGGTGGGCGGTACCAAGTACATCAGGCTAGAGACCGAGGCTGCTGCACCACGCTGAATGAGCATGTAGAGCAAGGAACTGCCACCCAGCGTGAGCCCCAACACCGACCAGGCCATGGCACCGAATAAGTCAGGGTGCCAGCGCACCGGGTCGGACTCGAACCATGCAAAAGGCAAACTGACCCAGCCTGCCGCCATGAGTTGCACACAGTTGGCGCTGCGCACGTCGCAGGGTTGGACATGGCGCTTTTGATACAAGGTGCCAGTGGTGATCGACAAGAGGGCCAGCACCGCCATCGACAGGGTAAAGGGGGTGACTTCGAAGCTTTCGACCAGTTTGCGCATCAGGACCAAAAGCAAGCCAGCAAAGCCCAACCACAAACCGCTCCATTGGCGATGCGTGACCTGGCCGCCCCGGTGCGAAATCCAGACCGCCGTCAAGACCGGTTGCAAGCCCACGATCAGGGCCGTTAGGCCCGAACCCATGCCGTGTCGCACCGCCATCCAGACCCCGGCCAGATAGCCGCCGTGCATGAGCACACCGGTCAGGGCCAAATGTCGCCATTGCGCAGGCGATTGGGGCCAGGGCACTTTGGCCCAAACGATCCAGGCACAAAAAGCCAGCACCGAAAGCAGGTACCTGACCATCAGAAATTTCATCGGCGGCGCATGCGGCATGGCGTAGCGGGCCACAATAAAGCCAGTACTCCATATCAGCACGAACACAGCGGGCATCCAGGCCAGCCAATGACGTTGCAACGACGACGATGCGTTCAAACCCTGGCCTCGTTCAGGAGTAGTGCTGACGAATGATGGGCAAGGCCTTTTGCAAATAGTAGACCATGGACCAAACGGTGAGGATGGCGGCCAGCCAGATCAGCAAATGGCCCCAAAATGCAGTGTGCAAGACGCCAAACAAATCGCCGTCAAAGAGCAAAAAAGGGATGGCCACCATCTGCACCGTGGTTTTGACTTTGCCCAGCATATGCACAGCGACGCTGCGGGCAGCGCCGATTTGGGCCATCCACTCGCGCAGGGCCGAAATGGCAATTTCTCGCCCGATGATGATGAGAGCCACAAACACGTCGGCACGCCCCAGGTGTACCAGCACCAGCAGGCAGGCACACACCAGAAATTTATCGGCCACCGGATCAAGAAAGGCCCCAAATGCCGAGGTCTGGTTCAGGCGACGAGCCAAATAGCCATCGAGCCAGTCGGTGAGCGCGAACAACACGAACATAAGGGTAGCCAACCAGTTTTGGGTCGGGATCTCAATGGGCAGGTAGAACACGCCTACGATCAGCGGTATGGCCACGATGCGGGTCCAGGTCATGAGGGTGGGAATGGTAAAGAACATGGCCTGGCATCAGTCGTAGATGATTTGGGCTTGCCCATCGTGGGCCTGTGCCATCCAGGACGCCAAGGCGGCCTCGGTGGGGAAGAACTTGGCCTGTTCGCCCAATTGAATTTGCGCGCAGGCACCGTCACGCAAGAGGTGGATGCGCACCGGCAATCCGCGCACCAACTCGCCCTCTTC
This sequence comes from uncultured Bordetella sp., assembly GCA_964390775.1. Lineage (GTDB taxonomy): Bacteria > Pseudomonadota > Gammaproteobacteria > Burkholderiales > Burkholderiaceae_C > Limnohabitans. The sequence continues at coordinate 8,365 of CAYMJT010000068.1, read as the reverse complement.
GCTGGACTGCACCTTGGCTGGAAATTCACGCAACAAGCGTCCAATATCGGGGGCTTGGCCGTTGACTTGCACACTGAGGTATTTGCCGAAACGGCAGCGCGCCTCGGCCAGGCTCCAAACCTGTTGCACGCTCAAACGCAGTCCGCCACCCGAAAAGCGATCGGGTTGGGCTTTGGCCATGAGAATCACCAACTCGTCTTCGCGCAAGGTGTCGCGGTGGGTGTTATAGGTGGCCTCGTCGGCCGTGGCTTCGATGGTGGCCGAACGGTCATCGAGTTTAAAGATGGCCAAACGACCACGTTGCCCCTGAACCAAGCGCAAATCGGAGACGATGCCAGCCAGCAATTGCGGTTCGCGCGAGTCAATCAGGTCATCAATGCGACGCTTGACGAAACGCTGGACCTCGGAGGCCGATTCGTCATACAGGTGGCCCGAGAGATAAAAACCGATGGCGGTTTTTTCATGGCTCAGGCGCTCTTTAATGCCCCAAGGGGTCGCCCGCACCAATTCAGGTTCGGTGGTGCTGCTGGCGTGGCTGTCGACCTGATCGAACAAGCCGCCTTGGTTGGCGTTGTCACTGAGCGATTGGGCGAAATCGTGGGCCCGATCGATTGAGGCAACCAGGGCTGCTCGGTTGAGTTGGATGCCGTCAAAGGCACCGGCTTTGATCAGCGCTTCGACCGTGCGCTTGTTGACTTTGCTGCGGTCGATGCGGGCGTAAAAATCGAATAGGCTGGTAAAAGGCCCGCCCTCATGACGGGCGGCAACAATGGCATCAATCGCGGTTTTGCCAGTGCCCTTGATGGCCCCCAGGCCGTAGCGGATCAGCTGGTCCGTGACGGGTTCGAACACATATTGACCCCGGTTGATATCGGGCGGCTCAATTTGCAGACCCATTTTGCAGGCGTCTTCAAGCAACACCTTGATCTTGTCGGTGTTGTCGAGTTCGATGGTCAGGTTGGCACAGAAAAATTCGGCGCTGAAGTGCACTTTGAGCCAACCTGTCTGGTAGGCCAATAAGGAATAGGCAGCGGCGTGCGATTTGTTGAACCCGTAACCGGCGAAGCGCTCCATCAAATCAAATATTTCGTCGGCTTTATCGGGACCGATGCCTTTTTCGGCGGCACCTGCGCGGAAAATTTCACGCTGCTGGGCCATTTCTTCGGGCTTTTTCTTGCCCATGGCGCGGCGCAACAAGTCGGCACCGCCCAAGCTGTATCCGCCCAAAATCTGGGCTGTCTGCATGACCTGCTCTTGGTACACCATGATGCCGTAGGTTTCGGATAAAACCGACTCGACCAAGGGATGGGGATAGACGACTTCTTCGCGGCCATGTTTGCGCGCGATGAATGTCGGGATCAGATCCATCGGGCCGGGTCGATACAGGGCATTGAGGGCGATCAGGTCTTCCAGTCGGCTGGGCCGGGCGTCGCGCAACATGCCTTGCATGCCGCGACTTTCAAATTGGAATACGGCTTCGGTGCGGCCTTCCTGGAACAAACGATAGGTGTCCGGGTCGTCCAAGGGGATGTGGTCAAAGCTGAATTGCTCTTGCCCCTGATGGCGACGACGAATCAGGTCACGGGCGTATTCCAATATGGTCAGGGTCGCCAGACCCAAAAAGTCGAACTTGACCAACCCGGCTGATTCGACATCGTCTTTGTCGTATTGACTGACCGCCGCATCGCTGCCGGGTTGTTGGTAGAGCGGGCAAAAATCGGTCAGTTGGCCGGGGGCAATCAACACCCCGCCAGCGTGCATACCGACGTTACGCGAAAGGCCCTCGAGTTTTTGCGCCAACTCGATCAGGGTGCGGACGTCTTCTTCTTTTTGCAAGCGTTCGGCCAAGATGGGTTCGGCGGCAATGGCGTCGGCGATGGTGATGTGTTGACCGGGTTTGTTGGGAATGAGTTTGGAGATGCCGTCGCAAAAGGTGTAACTCATGTCCAGCACACGCCCGACATCGCGTATGGCGGCGCGCGCAGCCATGGTGCCAAAGGTGGCGATTTGGCTGACCGCATCGCGCCCGTATTTGTCCTTGACGTACTCGATCACCCGATCGCGATTGCCTTGGCAAAAGTCAATGTCAAAGTCAGGCATCGAGACCCGCTCGGGGTTGAGAAAACGCTCAAACAGCAGCTTGTAGCGCAGCGGGTCGAGGTCGGTGATTTGCAAGGCATAAGCCACCAGAGATCCGGCACCCGAACCGCGCCCCGGCCCCACCGGACAGCCATTGTTTTTGGCCCAGTTGATGAAGTCGCCCACGATCAGGAAGTAGCCGGGGAACCCCATTTTGAGAATGATGCCAATTTCAAAATCAAGCCTCTGCTCGTACTCAGCCCGCTTGGACTCGCGCACGGCAGGGTCGGGGTAGAGTTGCTCCAGTCGCTGCGCCAGGCCTTGAAACGAGGCATGCCGAAAATAGTCTTCGATGCTGAGTTGTCGACCCTCCACTTCGGGGGTGGGGTAATGGGGCAATTGCGGTTTGCCCAGCACCAGAGTCAGGCTACAGCGTCGGGCAATGGCCACGCTGTTGCTCAGCGCCGAAGGGATATCGGCAAACAGCTCGGCCATTTGTTGGGCCGACTTGAAATATTGCTCGCGGGTGAATTTGCGCAACCGGCGCGGGTTGGCCAGCATTTCGCCTTCGGCAATGCAGACCCGGGCTTCGTGGGCTTCGTAATCGTCGGGCTTTGTAAATTGAACCGGATGGGTGGCCACCACTGGCAAGGATAGGCGGGCCGCCAAGGGCACAGCGGCTTGCACGTGGGCCTCGTCGTCGGCACGACCAGCGCGTTGCAACTCGATGTAGAAGCGGTGCGGAAAGGCACTGGCCATTTGCAGGGCGATTTCACGCGCCCGTGCTTCGTCGCCCTGCAACAAGGCTTGACCCAAGGAACCCGCTTGGGCGCCAGACAACAAAATCAGCCCATCGGCATGCTGTTCAACCAGCGACCAGGGCAACACCGATTGCTCTTTGTGCACATGGCGCGTCCAGCCCAGTGCCAGCAACTGACACAAATTCAGATAGCCCGCATGGTTTTGGGCCAGCAAGACCACGCGCTGGGTTTGTGTTGGGTCGGCCCCTAGGCCCGTGGTGATGAGTTCAACCCCCAAGATGGGTTTGACACCTTTGGTACGTCCTTCCTGGTAGAACTTGATAGCGCCAAACAGGTTGTTCAGGTCAGTGATCGCCAAAGCGGGCTGACCATCTACGGTGGCGGCCTGAAAGACGGCTTCGATGCGGTTGGTGCCATCGACGACAGAAAATTCGGTGTGCAGGCGCAAGTGGGCGAACATGACCTCATTTTAGGGCCGACATACAATGAGGTGTGAACCAGATTTTGAATATTTCTGCCTATCTTTTTACTGAACTGGGCGACGCGTCCGCTTTGCGACAACCTTTGTTTGAACGGGCGCAGCGACTGGGACTCAAGGGGACCGTGTTGCTGGCGCGCGAAGGCATCAATTTGTTTCTGGCCGGAGGCCCGGACCAGGTGCGTGAGTGGCTCGATGCCTTACGCACCGATCCTCGACTGGCCAGCGTGCAAGCCAAAGAGAGTTGGTCCGAGTCAATGCCCTTCAAGCGCTTGCGGGTGAAAATCAAGGCCGAAATCATCCGCATGAACCACCCTACTGTACGCCCCGCTGCGCAACGCGCCCCGGCGCTGTCGCCCACCATAGTGCGACGCTGGCTGGACCAGGGACACGACGATGCGGGCCGGCCAGTGGTCACCTTGGACACCCGCAATGGATTTGAAGTCGATTACGGGGCGTTTCGCAATGCCATCGACTGGCGTCTGGCCAAGTTCAGTGATTTTCCACAAGCGGCAAAGCAACACCTGGACGAATTGCGCGGAAAAACCGTGATCTCGTATTGCACCGGCGGCATCCGGTGCGAAAAAGCGGCCATTTACTTGCAAGAGTTGGGGCTCGATTCGGTCTATCAGATCGAGGGCGGCATCTTGAAGTATTTCGAAGAGGTCGGCGCAGCCCACTTCAGCGGCGACTGTTTTGTGTTTGACGAACGAGAAGCCCTCAGCAGCGAGTTGCAACCTGCTGACAGAAACAAGCCTGCGGCCTGACGGCCTCTATCCATTTGGTTCGGGTTAAAGTGCGGCCATGGAACAGCGCTATGTGGGACGCTTTGCCCCCTCACCTACCGGCCCGCTGCACATGGGCTCTTTGGTCGCGGCCGTGGCCAGCCACGACGATGCCCGTGCGCATGGCGGGCGATGGCTGGTGCGCATCGAAGATGTCGATGGTCCACGCTGTTTGCCGCAGGCGACAGAGACCATTCTGACGCAGTTGCAAACCCTGGGTCTGCAGGCCGACGAACCGGTGCTGGTGCAATCGCAGCGGCATGTGATTTACCAGCGGGCCTTGCAACAATTGATCGACAAGGCCTGGGCTTACCCCTGCGCTTGCTCACGCAGCGACATCGAGCGCGCCTTGCTGGCGGCGGGCGTGAACCCACAGCGGCACGCCAGCGCGGTCTACCCGGGCACATGCCGCCTGGGCTTGGGCGCAAAAACGGGGCGAGCCTGGCGTCTGAATGTGTCCCAGGTCATGCAAGACCTCGGATTGGAGGCTGAGTTGCACTGGGTCGACCGGCGTTTGGGGCCGCAGTCGCAAGATGTGCTGAACGAAGTCGGCGACTTTGTGTTGCGCCGTGCCGATGGCTGCTGGGCCTATCAATTGGCAGTCGTGGTCGATGACGCTGCCCAAGGGGTGAGTGATGTCGTCCGTGGTGTTGACCTGCTGGACAACACGGCACGCCAAATTTTGCTGCAACGGGCCCTGGGGCTGCCGACACCTCGCTATCTGCATGTGCCGCTGGTGTTGGCCGCAAACGGGGAAAAGCTATCTAAACAAAATGGCGCTCAGGCGCTGGACCTGAGCGATCCGCGGCGCTGTTTGCAACAGGCGCGAGAATTTTTGGCGTGTGCCGGACTGGGTGACAGACCCGCGTCAAGGTGATGCGGTGTGAAACACCAGATCCCAAACGCCGTGGCCCAGACGCAGGCCCCGATTTTCAAATTTGGTCAGAGGCCGGTAGTGGGGCTTGTCGGACCAACCTTGGGGATGGGTGGACGCATTGCGCAACAGGGGTTCGGCCAACAACACCTGCAACATCTGCTCGGCATAGGGTTGCCAGTCGGTGGCCAAATGGATGTAGCCGCCGGGTTTGAGGCGCAGGGCCAACTCGCGCACCAAGGGGGTCTGGATGAGGCGTCGCTTGTGATGGCGCTTTTTATGCCACGGGTCAGGAAAAAACACATGCACGCCGTCCAGCGAGGCTGGCTCTATCATGTCGCGCAGCACCTCTACCGCGTCGTGGGCCACGATGCGGATGTTGCGCAGTTGGTTTTCGCCGATGCGTTTGAGCAAGGCCCCGACCCCAGGTTCGTGCACTTCGCAGCACAAAAATCGGGTGTGGGGCAATACCGAAGCGATGTGTGCGGTGGCCTCACCCATGCCAAAACCGATCTCCAGTACCAGCGGGGCTTGGGCCAACTCGGGACCAAACGCTGCCTCGACGTCGAGGGGGTGAGCTTGATGGGGCAAAACGAATTGAGGCCCCCAGACTTGTTGGGCCTTGGCCTGCCCCGTGGTGACGCGGCCGGTGCGGCGCACAAAGCTGCGAATGGCGCGCGGATGTTCGACCCCTTGCGGGGCTTGATGGGCACCGCTCATGAGTTCACAGCCGGGCCGCGACCCAGTCACTGACGCTGGCCAGCGCCTGCGGCAAGGCGGCAGGTTGAGTGCCACCCGCCATCGCCATATCGGCCTTGCCGCCACCCTTGCCACCGACTTGCTGGGCAACAAAGTTGACCAACTCACCCGCCTTGACCTTGCCCACGCTATCGGCAGTGACTCCGGCGGCAATTTGAACTTTTTCGCCGTCTACGCTGGCCAGCACAATGGCAGCGGTTTTGAGTTTGTCTTTGAGTTTGTCCAGGGTATCGCGCAACACTTTGGCGTCGGCCCCGGGCAGCTGGGCGGCCAACACCCGCAGACCCTTGACCTCATGGGCCTGGGAGAGGAGTTCGTCGCCCTGGGCTGAAGCCAATTTGCCTTTGAGCGCAGCCATTTCTTTTTCCAGTGCACGGACTTGGTCGAGCACCTGCGCGATGCGACCCTGCAATTGATCGGCCGGGGCTTTAAGCATTTGGGCGGCGCCAGCGACGGTTTGCTCTAAGTCTTGCAAATAGCTCAGGGCGTTTTGGCCAGTCACGGCTTCGATACGTCGCACACCCGCCGCGACACCCGACTCGGCCAACACTTTGAACAGACCAATGTCGCCGGTGGCCTGTACATGGGTGCCGCCGCACAATTCGCGACTGGAACCGATATCAAGGACACGCACGGTTTCGCCGTATTTCTCGCCGAACAACATCATGGCGCCGGTTTTTTGCGCCGATTCAATATCCATCACGCGCGCTTGAGTGGCCGCATTGGCCAACACCTCGGCGTTGACCATGGCTTCAATGCGCCTGATTTGCTCGTCGCTCAAGGGGGCGTTGTGAGCAAAGTCAAAGCGGGTGCGATCAGGGGTCACCAAGGAACCTTTCTGTTGCACATGCTCACCGAGCACCTCACGCAGGGCTTTGTGCATCAGGTGGGTGGCGCTGTGGTTGCGCACAGTGGCGGCACGGGCCACGGTATCTACCTGGGCCTGTACGGTGTCGCCAACCTTGAGGGCAGCGCCCTGCAGCACCCCGTGGTGGCCATACACGTCGGCCTTGATTTTTTGCGTGTCAGCAACGGCAAACACCGCCTGACCAGCAACGATCTGCCCGCTGTCGCCCACCTGCCCGCCCGACTCGGCATAAAAGGGCGTGGTATCCAAGACCACCACGCCTGCCTGTCCGGGGCGCAACGCTTGGGTCGGGGAGCCATCGACATACAGGGCCAGGACACGGGCCTTGGATTGCAATTTTTCGTAACCCACAAAGGCATTGCCGTCGCCGCTATAGTCCAGCGCTTTGTCCATTTTGAATTTGCCGGCGGCGCGGGCCTGCTCCTTTTGGCGGCCCATGGCGGCATTAAAACCCGCTTCATCGACACCGACGCCACGTTCTCGGCAAACGTCGTTGGTCAAATCCAGCGGAAAGCCGTAGGTGTCGTGCAACTTGAACGCGACGTCGCCTGGCAACACCTGGACGCCACCGTCGAGCGTGGCGTCGAGGATCTGCATGCCGTTTTCCAGGGTTTCGTAAAAGCGCTCTTCTTCGGCTTGCAAGACCTGGGCGATGCGTTGGCCTTGGGCCTTGAGGTTGGGATAGGCTTCGCCCATGAGCGCAACCAACTCAGGCACCAGTTTGTGAAAGAAAGGGGACTTGCGGCCCAGTTTGTAGCCATGGCGGATGGCTCGGCGCACGATGCGGCGTTGCACATAACCGCGACCTTCATTGCTGGGGATGACTCCGTCAGAGACCAAAAAAGCTGTGGCGCGCAAATGGTCCGCGATCACGCGCAAGCTGGGGCTGTGCAGGTCGGTGCAACCGGTCTCGCGCGCGGCGGCTTTGATCAGGGCAGCGAAAAGATCGATTTCGTAATTGCTGTGCACACCCTGCAAAATGGCGGCCAGTCGCTCCAAGCCCATGCCGGTATCGACACAAGGAGCGGGCAAGGGGGTGACCGAGCCGTCTTCGTGCATCTCAAACTGCATGAACACGTTGTTCCAGATTTCGATATAGCGGTCACCGTCTTCTTCAGGGCTACCCGGCGGGCCGCCTGCGATGTGCGGGCCGTGGTCGTAAAAAATTTCGGAGCATGGCCCGCAAGGACCGGTGTCAGCCATCATCCAGAAGTTATCGCTCTTGTAGCGCCCACCCTTGTTGTCCCCGATGCGGATGACACGTTCGGGGGGCAAACCAATTTCTTGGGTCCAGATGTTGTAGGCCTCGTCGTCCTCGGCATACACGGTAGCCAACAAACGCTCGGGCGGCAGTTGATAGACCTGAGTCAACAATTCCCAAGCCCATTTCAATGATTCGCGTTTGAAATAGTCGCCAAACGACCAGTTGCCCAACATTTCAAAGAAAGTGTGATGTCGGGCGGTGTAACCCACGTTTTCCAGGTCATTGTGCTTGCCGCCCGCACGCAAACAGGCCTGCACCGAGGCAGCGCGTACATAACTGCGGCGGTCGGTGCCCAAAAATACATCCTTGAATTGCACCATGCCCGAATTGGTGAACATCAGGGTCGGGTCATTGCCGGGCACCAAGGGACTGGAGGCCACGACGGTGTGGCCGCGCTGGGCGAAAAAGTCCAGGAAAGAGGCGCGAATCTGCGCCACGGTCATTTTGGGGGTTTTCATGGGGTGGAATTATAGGGAAGCTCTGCATAACTCTGGTCG
>CAYMJT010000067.1:12396-13770 GCA_964390775.1 uncultured Bordetella sp. | reverse complement strand
ATCAAACGTCAATATTTCCCGCCCTCAGGGCGTTGGTCTCAATGAAGTCACGGCGAGGCTCCACCTCGTCGCCCATCAGCATGGTAAAGACCCGGTCGGCCTCGATGGCGTCGTCAATTTGTACCCGCAACAAACGGCGTACCGCCGGGTCCATGGTGGTTTCCCACAGCTGCTCGGGGTTCATTTCGCCCAGGCCTTTGTAGCGCTGGCGACTGGTGGTGCGTTCGGCCTCAGAGATCAGCCATTGCATGGCTTGTCGGAAATCGCCGATGCGCTCTTCTTTTTGTCGCTCACCGTCACCACGCATGACGCGCGCACCTTCGCCGATCAGCCCTCGGAAGGTATCGGCAGCGTCGGCCAATACGGCGTAATCGGCGCCATGTACAAAGTCTTGGGTGATGACGCTGCTCTTGATATTGCCATGGTGACGGCGACTGATGCGCAACAAGGGCTTGTCGGTACGGGCATCAAACTCGGCGTGCACCTCAGCCGGGACGCCGGTGGTCGAGAGTTCGCGCAGTTTGGCCTGCAAGGGGGCGGCGCACACAGCGGCCTCGTCCAGGGTGTCGAGGTTCAGGCGCACTCCGTCAGCAACAGCGCGCAAGGCTTCGGCGTCCATAAAGGCGCTCAGGCGCTCGATGACCTGTTCGGCCAGTTGGTGCTTGCGCGCCAAGTTTTCTAGTGTTTCGCCTGTCAGGGTCTGCGCAGCGGGGCCGCCAGTGCTCAGCTGGGCGTCTTTGAGGGCAATGCGCAGCAAATAACCATCTAGCGCCGGGCCGTCTTTCAGGTACAACTCTTCTTTGCCCGACTTGACTTTGTACAGCGGCGGTTGGGCAATGTAGATGTGGCCACGCTCGACCAGCTCGGGCATTTGCCGGTAAAAGAAGGTCAGCAGCAGCGTTCGAATGTGCGCGCCATCGACATCGGCATCGGTCATGATGATGATGCGGTGATAGCGCAGCTTGTCAATATTGAAGTCGTCGCTGCCCGATTTGCCCGATTCGGCGCTGGCTTTGCCGATGCCGGTCCCCAGTGCGGTGATCAGGGTTACGATTTCATTGCTGGTCAACAGCTTTTCATAACGGGCTTTTTCGACGTTCAAAATCTTGCCGCGCAAGGGCAAAATGGCTTGGAACTTGCGATCGCGCCCTTGCTTGGCCGAGCCGCCGGCCGAGTCGCCCTCGACAATGTAGATTTCACACAGAGCGGGGTCTTTCTCTTGGCAGTCGGCGAGTTTGCCGGGCAAGCCCATGCCGTCCAGCACACCTTTGCGGCGTGTCATTTCACGCGCCCGGCGCGCCGCTTCGCGGGCTTTGGCGGCTTCGACGATCTTGCCGCAGATGATCTTGGCGTCGTTCGGTCGCTCTTCCAAAA
>CAYMJT010000067.1:0-12386 GCA_964390775.1 uncultured Bordetella sp. | reverse complement strand
GGAGACCAGCTTGTCTTTGGTCTGGCTCGAGAACTTGGGCTCGGGCACCTTGACCGACAACACACAACACAGGCCCTCGCGCATGTCGTCACCGCTGATCTCGACCTTGGCCTTTTTGGCCAATTCGTTTTGGTCGATGTACTTGCTGATCACGCGGGTCATGGCCGCGCGCAGGCCCGTCAGGTGGGTGCCGCCGTCGCGCTGCGGAATGTTGTTGGTGAAGCACAGCACTGACTCGTTGTAGCCGTCATTCCATTGCATGGCGACTTCAACGCCGATTTCGGTCCCCGGTATGCCGCCATAGGTATCGGCCGAGCGCGATCCATTGGCATGAAAGGCGTTGGGATGCAGCACCTTTTTGTTGGCATTGATGAAATCGACAAAACCCTTGACGCCACCCGTACCCGAGAAATCGTCTTCTTTGGCGCTACGCTCGTCAATCAGGCGGATGCGTACGCCGTTGTTGAGGAAAGACAACTCGCGCAAGCGCTTGGCCAGAATTTCGTAATGAAAGTCGTGGTTTTGCTGAAAAATTTCGGTGTCGGGCAGAAAGTGAACTTCGGTGCCGCGCTTGTCGGTCGCGCCGTTGATGCGCATGGGTGAGACTTCAAAGCCATCGACAGTTTCCAGCAATCGGTTTTGCACAAAGCCCTTGGCAAATTCGAGGTTGTGCACTTTTCCTTCGCGGCGCACCGTCAGACGCAACCATTTGGACAGGGCATTGACGCAAGACACGCCCACACCGTGCAACCCGCCAGAGACCTTGTAGCTGTTCTGATTGAATTTGCCGCCCGCGTGCAATTCGGTCAGGGCGATTTCAGCTGCACTGCGCTTGGGCTCGTGCTTGTCGTCCATCTTGACGCCAGTCGGTATACCCCGGCCATTGTCAACTACGCTGATCGAGTTGTCGGTGTGAATGGTGACGACAATGTCATCACAATGGCCAGCCAAGGCCTCGTCGATGGAGTTGTCGACCACCTCGAAGACCAGGTGATGCAAGCCCGTGCCGTCGGACGTATCGCCGATATACATGCCGGGGCGCTTGCGTACCGCCTCCAAACCTTCGAGGATCTGAATCGACCCTTCGCCATAACTGTCCATGCCGGGTGCGCCGGCGCCGTTTTCTTCGGTCATTGAGCTGTTCTTTCGCTGCGACGGCTTAGATGCGCATGGGCATCACCACGTACTTGAAGTTTTCGTTATCGGGCATGGTGATCAGCGCCGAGCTGTTGGAGTCGGCCAGGTCGATGCGAACCATGTCTTGCTCCATATTGCCCAGCACATCCATGAGGTAGGTGACGTTAAAGCCAATTTCAATGGCGTCGCCACCGTAATCGATTTCCAACTCGTCAACGGCCTCTTCCTGTTCAGCGTTACTCGACGCCACACGCAACACCCCAGGTTCAAGGTTCAAGCGCACACCTTTGAATTTTTCGCTGGTCAGAATGGCCGTGCGCTGCAAGCAAGCCAGAAGTGGGGCACGGCCCAGGCTGATGGTATTTTTGTGGCCTTTGGGAATAACGCGGTTGTAGTCGGGGAATTTGCCCTCAACCAGCTTGGTGACGAACTCCATGCCATCGAATGAGAATTTGGCTTGGTTGCTGGCAAATTGCATTTCGATGCTGCCTTCTTTGTCATTGAGCAGGCGTTGCAGCTCGAGCACCGTCTTGCGCGGCAAGATGACCTCTTGCCGTTGCTGAACATCCTTTTCTAAAGTGGCGCTGGCATAGGCCAATCGATGGCCGTCGGTGGCCACCAAACTGAGTTGCTTGCCTTCGGCGACAAACAAAATGCCGTTAAGGTAGTAACGTATGTCGTGAACCGCCATGGCAAACGACACCTGATGTAACAACTGCTTGAGGGTTTTTTGCGGCACGCTAAACACGGGCCCAAAGGTGTTGGACTCTTGCACCAGCGGAAACTCTTCGGCGGGCAGTGTTTGTAGTGTGAATCGGCTTTTACCACCTTTGAGTATGAGTTTGTTCTGATTCGACTCAAGGGTGACCGTTTGATCGCTGGGCATAGAGCGCAAGATGTCGATGAGTTTGCGCGCTCCCACCGTGGTGCTGAATTGTCCCGCGTCACCTTCGAGTTCGGCCTGGGTGCGAATTTGAATTTCCAGATCGCTGGTTGTGAATTGCAAGACCTGACCCGTTTTACGGATCAGCACATTGGCCAAGATGGGCAATGTGTGACGCCGTTCAACGATGCCTGACACCGATTGCAGCACATCGAGGACCCGTTCTTGGGTTGTTTTGAGTACGATCATGTCTTCCTCTTGAATCAATCAATCAAATTAAGGTTAGTAGATAAAGCGGGCCGTTTTGTGTGGAGAACCACATTTTCCTCTTTTTTTTCAACTACTTTTCGTTTGTACAGCGCTGTGGGAAAACACCTCACAGCCCTGCTCACCGAAACTGAACAACTTGGCCCCACGGTCACGGGCAGTGGATAACTGGGGACTTGTTCCAAATTCATCCACATGCTTATCCCTTCAGTGTCTGTTCCAGCACATGCAGTTGCTGGTTCAGGTCACTCATTTGTTGGCGTTCGGTGCTGATTTTGCGCACCGCGTGCAGTACCGTGGTGTGATCGCGGCCGCCAAAGAGCTCGCCGATCTCGGGCAGGCTTTTTTGGGTCAACTCTTTAGCCAGGTACATGGCTATCTGGCGTGGGCGGGCAATGGAAGCAGGGCGTTTCTTGGAATACATGTCGGCCACTTTGATTTTGTAATAGTCGGCGACTGTTTTTTGGATGTTTTCAACCGAAATTTGCCGGTTTTGGATGGACAGCAAGTCGCGCAGGGCGTCGCGTGCCAACTGGATGGAGACCTCTTTTTGATTAAAGCGCGAATAAGCCAAGATTTTACGCAAAGCCCCTTCGAGTTCGCGCACGTTGGAGCGTACATTCTTGGCCACAAAAAAGGCCACTTCTTCAGGCATATCAGACCCTTCCGATTGCGCTTTGCTGATCAAAATGGCGACCCGCATTTCTAACTCGGGCGGCTCGATGGCGACAGTCAGCCCCGAATCGAAGCGCGAGACCAGCCGCTCGTGGATATCGGCCAGCCCCTTTGGGTAGGTGTCGCTGGTCATGACAATGTGCGACTTTTTGGCCAGCAAGGCTTCAAAAGCGTTGAAAAACTCTTCTTGGCTGCGCTCTTTGTTGGCAAAAAACTGAACGTCATCGATCAACAGCAAATCGAGCGAGTGGTAGTAGGTCTTGAATTCGTCAAAGGTTTTGCGCTGGTAGGCCTTGACCACATCGGTGACAAATTGCTCGGCATGGATGTACAAGACCTTGGCCTGTGGACGCTCATGAACCAGGCGGTTGCCGATGGCGTGCATCAAATGGGTTTTACCCAGCCCCACCCCACCATAAATGAACAGGGGGTTATACAACTCACCAGGCATGCTGGCCACATGCATGGCCGCCGCGCGGGCCATGCGGTTGGCCGTGCCCTCAACCAGTGTATCAAAGCTCAAACTGGGGTTCAGGCGCGACTTGAAACCCGTGGGCTCGGGCTCATCCACAGCCCCAATGAACAGGGGCTGAGATAATTCAGCATCGAGAGTAGAACGAGTAAACGTCGTTTTGACAGGCGCTTCTTTGCTAGTAAGCGCAAACTCAATTTGAACGGTCTGGCCATTGAGCTCGTGCAACAGGGCGCCGATGCGTGCCCCATATTGGGCTCGAATCCAATCCAACTTGAAGCGATTGGCGACCCACAGGGTGACTTTCTGGCCATCGTCCGACAGATCGGCGACCAAAGGTTTGATCCAGGTGTTGTATTGTTGCTCCGGGAGTTCTTGCGCCAAAAGGTCGACGCACTGCTGCCACAGGCTGGAGTCGGAAAATGCCATGTGGATATTGTGCCCAAAAAAACCCCGACCCTCGGGATTTATCAAAAATTTATCCACAAGCCTAGGGAAGGTCTTGAGCGGGTTCCCCCTCGGTTCATTGCGGTCGGGGCAGAAAAGCCAAAATATGGCAAGGCGATAGGGTCGAAAAAAGCCCCAGACCTGGAAAAACCCGAATAATTTTGCGATAATGGCGGGTTCACTTATCAACCTACCTCAAGAGCGCATCATGAAACGCACTTATCAGCCTTCTAAGACCCGCCGTGCCCGTACCCATGGTTTTCTGGTTCGCATGAAAACCCGTGGTGGCCGCGCCGTCATCAATGCCCGCCGCGCCAAAGGCCGCAAGCGTCTGGCCGTCTAACGCGTCTTTTCCCTGATCTGGGCGCAAGCGCATGGTTCAGACTGGCATCGACAAATTGCGGCACAAAGCCCAATTCCAACGGGGACTGGACCAATCCGTGGTGGCACGCAGTCCCCACTTTGCCCTGCACGGCGCCTCGCCTACCGCGAACGACCCAGCGGGACCAAGGCAGATCGGCGCCGTCATTCCCAAAAGATGGGCCAAGCGCGCCGTGACCCGCAACACCATCCGCCGACAAATCTACCAGGCCTGGTTCGAATGGAGCGATCAACTGCCCTGCGGCACCCATGTGGTGCGCTTGCGCCAGGGGTTTGCGGCCCATCAGTTCCTTAGCGCCACCTCGATGCATCTCAAGCACGCCGTGCGACAAGAACTCAATCAGCTTTTTGCCCAGCGGGCGCAGTCATGATCCGGCGCATTTTGATCGGCCTGGTTCAAGGCTACCGTTTGCTGCTCAGCCCTTGGCTGGGCTCGGACTGTCGATTCAGCCCCACCTGTTCGGCCTACGCCTTGCAAGCCCTGCAAGACCATGGGTCCGCACGGGGCAGTTATTTGGTCTTGCGCCGCCTCGGGCGCTGCCACCCTTGGTGCGCTGGTGGGCACGATCCTGTGCCTGCCATTGCCACCCGCCCCCAACACTTGCCCAACCACCCTCAGGGTCATGCATGAACGATATCCGCCGCACCATTCTTTGGGTCATTTTTGGTTTCTCCATGGTTCTGCTTTGGGACCAGTGGCAAATACATAACGGCAACAAGCCCACATTCTTCCCGCCCGCGCCCAGTAAAACAGCCGACGCGGGCACCGCTGCCCACACCGCCAATGGCAGCGCGGGGGTCCCCAGCGCCAACACCAGTGACGGCGGCAGCCCTGTGGGCGGTGTGCCCACAGCACAGGGCGAGACCACGGCGCGAGAAAAATTCAACATCAAAACCGATGTTTTGAGCTTGGTGATTGACGGCGAAGGCGCCAACATCGTGCGTGCCGAATTGTTGGCCTTTAAAAACCACGAGCAGGCCGGGCAAGCCATGCGATTGCTCACCGATGGCCGTGATTTGACTTATCAGGCCCAAAGCGGTGTGGTCACCAGCGACCCCAATGCGAACGCCCCCACCCACAAAGTGCCGATGCGGCTGGTGAGTCAGGGGACCGAACTCAAAGAGGGGCAAGACCAGTTGGAGGTGGTCTTTGAGTCGGAAGCACACGGCGGGCTGCAACTGATCAAGCGCTATGTGTTGCAACGCGGCCAATACCTGATCAAAACCCAGTTCGAAATCGTCAACCGGGGCAATGTCCCGATCACCCCACAGCTGTATGTGCAGTTGGTGCGTGACGGGACCAAGCCGGCGGGAGAGTCGTCGTTTTATTCCACCTTCACTGGCCCGGCCATATACACCAGCGCCAAAAAATACCAAAAGGTCGAGTTCACCGACATCGAAAAAGGCAAGGCCGAATTTGAAAAGCAGTCGGCAGATGGATATGTGGCGATGGTGCAGCATTACTTCACCAGCGCTTGGCTGCTACCCGA
The DNA here is from genome assembly GCA_964390775.1 of uncultured Bordetella sp. Lineage (GTDB taxonomy): Bacteria > Pseudomonadota > Gammaproteobacteria > Burkholderiales > Burkholderiaceae_C > Limnohabitans. The sequence goes on along the minus strand of CAYMJT010000067.1, from coordinate 6,634 downwards.
CAACACCCGCCGTGACATTTATGCTCGCAAGGTTGAGAACAACCGCTATTCGGTGGGCATGATTGCGCCCCTGGCGGCGGTTGAGCCTGGAGCCAAGGCACAAACGCAGGCGAGCCTGTACGTGGGACCGCAACAAGAGAAAAAACTCGAAGCCATTTATTCGGGCCTGGAGCTGGTCAAAGACTATGGTTGGCTAACCATATTGGCCAAGCCGCTGTTTTGGTTGCTCAACGAGCTCAACCAACTGCTGCATAACTGGGGCTGGTCGATCGTCGCTTTGGTTGTCTTGATCAAGATCGCGTTTTATTGGCTCAATGCGCAGGCCTACCGCAGCATGGCCAAAATGAAGGCCATCAACCCACGCGTGATGGAGCTGCGTGAGCGCATGAAAGACAACCCGCAGCAGATGCAAATGGAAATGATGAAGCTGTATCGGGAAGAAAAAGTCAACCCGATGGGCGGCTGTCTGCCGATTGCGATTCAGATTCCCGTCTTCATTGCGCTGTACTGGGTGCTCTTGTCCACGGTCGAGATGCGCGATGCGCCCTGGATTGCCTGGGTCCATGACTTGGCGTCGCCCGACCCGTATTTCATTTTGCCGGTACTCATGACCTTGTCGACTTTGTTGCAGACCTGGTTGAACCCGACTCCACCCGATCCGATGCAGGCCAAGCTGATGTGGATCATGCCACTGGCGTTCAGTGTGATGTTTTTCTTCTTCCCCTCGGGACTGGTGCTGTACTGGCTGACCAACAACATCTTGTCGATTGCCCAGCAGTGGATGATCAACAAACAACTGGGCGTGCTGAAATAAGGGGCACATGAAGGCCCTGGAACGCCGTGACCCGATTCTGGCCCCGGCCACCCCCGCCGGGCGCGGCGCGGTCGGCATCGTGCGCATCAGCGGGCCCGAATTGCAGGCGTTTGCACAAGCGCTCTCGGGCCGTACTTTGCGCGACCGACACGCCCACCACTTGACGCTGAACGATGCGCAGGGTCAACCCATTGACCAGGTGCTGGTGATTTTCTTTCGTGCCCCGCACAGTTACACCGGCGAAGACGTGCTGGAAATCCAGGGCCATGGCGGCCCGATGGTCATGCAACTCATCCAGCAGCGCTGTTTCGAGCTGGCCGAACAAGGATCGACCGACGAACAAGCGCTGCTGCCTCGACTGCGCGCGGCCCGCCCTGGCGAGTTCACCGAGCGCGCGTTTTTGAATCACAAGCTCGATCTGGCCCAAGCCGAGGCCGTGGCGGACCTGATTGATGCCAGCACCGAGCGCGCCGCCCGGGGCGCCACCTTGTCTTTGTCTGGCGCATTTTCGAAAGACATCACCCGCTTGCTCGATGAGTTGACCCATCTGCGCATGTTGATCGAGGCCTGTCTGGACTTCCCCGAAGAAGACATCGACTTTGTCGAACAATCCGATGCCCGGGGGCAATTGACACGCATCAGCGAACACCTGAGCGCCACCTTGCAACGCAGCCGACAAGGCGCTTTGTTGCGCGAAGGCTTGCGCGTGGTGATTGCGGGCCAGCCCAATGCGGGTAAAAGCTCTTTGCTCAATGCCTTGGCCGGGGCCGAGCGAGCCATCGTCACGCCGGTGGCGGGCACGACCCGCGATGTCTTGAGCGAGACCCTGAGCATCGACGGTGTGCCCTTGCACATCATTGACACGGCGGGCTTGCGCGACGTGAACGACCCGCAAGTCGACGTGGTGGAAAAAATAGGCATAGAGCGGGCCTGGACCCAAATTCAACAGGCCGACATCATTATTTTGCTCACCGATATCACCTGCGTCCACGAGACTGAGCACCAACAACGCGATCGTCACATTGAAACCCAGTTGCAACAGCGCCTGAGTTTGCAGGTGCCGGTCTTGCGCGTTTGGAACAAAACCGATGCCCAAACCACCGGCGCCGCCCCCGCCCCCGACGGCTTGGCGCTGTCGGCCAAAACGGGCGCAGGATTGCCTGAATTGCGTCAACGCTTGTTGCAGATGGCGGGCTGGGAACAACAGGCGGGTGAGGGACTGTACCTGGCTCGTGAGCGGCATTTGCAAGCCCTGCGACGGGTGCAACAACACATGCAACAAGCGCAGGCGCATTTGCCGCCGCCCATCGCGGGCGTTCCTGCCGCCCTCGACTTGTTGGCCGAAGAGTTGCGGTTGGCACAATGGGCGCTCGGCCAAATCACGGGCGCATTTGACGCCGACGATTTATTGGGCGTGATCTTTTCTCGCTTTTGTATAGGCAAATAAGGTCGAGCACAGCGACGCTAGCTTGAGAGCCGATCGATCACCAGCGCCAAGGTGTCAGGGGTCCCGCTCAGCAGCAAGGTGTCGCCCTCTTCGATCGGGGTGTTGTCAGACAGGTTGGCATTGAGGCCATTTGTGCGGCGCAGTTGCATCAGTCGCACCCCCTGCGGGCCCAGGGCCAGATCGCCCACAGTTTGCCCCACCGCTTTGGCGCCCAAGGGCAGGCTATAGGTCATCAGTCGTTCTGTGTCCCGGTCTTCCAAGCCGTCGTCATCGTTGCCGTGGAAGTAACCGCGCAACAACTCATAGCGGTCTTCGCGTTGGCTTTGGATGACGCGCAACACACGCCGCATGGGTACGCCCATCAAGGCCAGCGCGTGGCTGGCCAACATCAGGCTGCCCTCGATGGCTTCAGGCACCACGACCGTGGCACCCGCCTCGCGTAGCGCATCTAAATCGTGTTCATCGAGCGTACGCACCACCACTGGCACCTGCGGGGCGTGCTCGCGCACGTGACCCAGCACCCTGAAGGCAGAGGGCGTGTCATGGTAGCTGACCACGACCGCAGCGGCGCGCGCCAAGCCTGCGGCCATGAGACTGGGCAAACGCGCGGCGTCGCCAAACACGACGCTTTGCCCTGCGGCGGCGGCCTGTCGGACCCGATCGGGGTCCAGGTCAAGCGCCATGTAGGGGATTTTCTCTTGGTCCAGCAAAGCGGCCAGGTTTTGCCCGCTGCGGCCATAGCCACAGATGATGACGTGGGCTTGGCTTTGAATCGAGCGCTTGGCGATGCTGGTCAGTTGCACCGATTGCATCATCCATTCATTGGCCACCACCTTGAGGACGATGCGCTCGCTGTGCTGAATCATAAAAGGCGTGGCCAACATCGAAATCACCATCGCCGCCAAAACCGGGCTGAGCCACTGGCTGCCGATGACGCCGTGTTGGGCACTCAGGGTCAAGAGCACAAAACCGAATTCGCCGGCCTGGGTCAGATACAAGGCCGTGCGCAAGGCGATGCCATCGCTGGCCCCAAACACTTTGACCAGGGCGGTGATCAAGACCCCTTTGGCAGCCAAGGGGCCGATGGTCAGCAACAGCACCAACCACCAGTCGTCGATGATCGACTGGGCATCGAGCTTCATGCCGATGGTGATGAAGAACAAGCCCAGCAAAACATCATGAAAAGGTCGGATGTCGGTCTCCACCTGGTGTTTGTATTCGGTCTCGGCGATCAGCATGCCGGCCAAAAACGCCCCCAGCGCCAACGACAGCCCGGCGCGCTCGGTCAACCAGGCCATGCCCAGCGTGATCAATAACAGATTCAGCACAAACAGCTCTTCGCTTTTGCGCCGTGCCACCACCGTGAGCCAGCTTCGCATGGCGCGGGCGCCCCCCCATAACAACAAGGTGACCAAGGCCGCGCCCTTGAGTAAACCCATGCCCAGTGACCACCAGATTTGTTCCTCATCGCCTTGGGCCAGGGCGGGTATCAAGACCAACAAAGGGACCACCGCCAAGTCCTGAAACAGCAACACGCCCATGACGCGTTGCCCGTGTTCACTTTGCAGTTCAAGCCGGTCGGCCATCATGCGCGCCACAATGGCGGTGCTGGACATGGCCAAGGCACTGCCCAGTGCCACCGCCCCTTGCCAGCTTAAATCCCAGCGCACACCGAACCATGCAAACAGCAGGACCAATAAAAAATTGCCAACCAAAGCGCCCACGATGGTCAGCGTGACTTGCCCCAGCCCCAACCCAAACACCAGATGTCGCATTTGGCGCAGCTTGGGTAAATTGAATTCCAGGCCGATGACAAACATCAGGAACACCACACCGAACTCGGCCAAGTGACTAACCCCGCCTGACTCTTTGGCCAAAGCGAGCGCATGCGGGCCGATCAGCACGCCGACCAACAAATAGCCCAGCATCGCCGGCAGGCGCAAGGTTCTGAACACCACCACGCCCAACACCGCCGCTAGCAAATACAAAAGCGCCACGTCCAATGAGGTCATGACCTCATATTAAGGGCAAATGCAAAGACCCCAAGGAATCTGTGTTGCACCGCCTCCTTAGGAATTAAAATCATTTCATGGCGCAAAACACCCCACTCAATCCAGCCCATGTGCTGAGCATGGCCCAAGAGGCCCTCGACATCGAAGCGCAGGCGGTGCTCGCCCTGTCGCACCGACTGGGAGCCGAGTTTGTGGCGGCGGTCGAGGCCTTGCTCAACACCCAAGGCCGTGTCGTGGTGATGGGCATGGGCAAAAGTGGCCATGTGGGGCGCAAGATCGCCGCCACTTTGGCCTCGACCGGAACGCCCGCCCTGTTTGTACACCCCGCCGAAGCCAGCCATGGTGATTTGGGCATGATCGAGCCGCGCGACACCGTGCTGGCGATCTCCAACAGCGGTGAGAGCGAAGAACTGACCATCATCCTGCCTGTGCTCAAACGACAAGGCATCGTGCTGGTGGCCATGACTGGGCGTGTCGACTCGACCTTGGCGCGCCATGCCCATCATGTCTTGAATTGTGGCGTAGACAAAGAGGCTTGCCCTTTGAACCTGGCGCCCACCGCCAGTACCACGGCGCAAATGGCGCTGGGCGATGCGCTGGCCGTGGCTTTGCTCGATGCCCGAGGGTTTCGGGCCGAAGACTTTGCCCGCTCACACCCAGGTGGCGCATTGGGCCGGCGCTTGCTGACCCATGTGCGTGACATCATGCGCAGTGGCACCGATGTGCCAGCGGTGGCCCAAGAGGCCAGCTTTATTGACCTGATGCGCGAAATCAGCGCCAAAGGTCTGGGCGCGACGGCGGTGGTTGACGCCCAGCGCCGTGTACTGGGCGTGTTTACCGATGGTGATTTGCGCCGCGCGATCGAGGCCGGGCAAGACTTGCGCCAACGTCGTGCCCACGAGCTGATGAAGGCCAACCCGCGCACCATAGATCAAGACGCTTTGGCGGCCGAGGCGGCCGATTTGATGGAACAACACCGCGTCAGTTGTTTGTTGGTGCTCGATCATCAGGGCCATTTGTGCGGCGCACTCAACACGCACGACCTGATGCGCGCCAAGGTGATCTGATGCCAGCGCCCCGCGCCTTTGACCCGCAAGTGCTGTCGCGCGCACACCCAGTGCGCCTGGTTTTTTTGGATGTCGACGGGGTGCTGACCGACGGGGGTCTGTATTTTTCCGAACAAGGCGAGACCCTCAAGCGATTCAATAGCCTGGATGGACAAGGCCTGAAATACCTCATGTCCGCTGGTGTTGTGCCCGCAGTCATCACGGGCCGTGACAGTGCGCCTTTGCGGGTGCGACTGGCCGCATTGGGCATCTCCGAGGCTCACTTTGGCGTACATGACAAGTTGACGGTGGCGCGGCAAATCTTAAAAAAAACCGGCCTTGGTTTTGAGCAGGCCGCGGCCATGGGCGACGACTGGCCTGACCTGCCCGTCATGCAACACTGTGCATTGGCTGCGGCACCGGCCCAGGCGCATGCCGAAGTGACGGCCCAGTCCCACTGGGTCAGTTCCCGCATGGGCGGCCATGGCGCGGTGCGTGAATTGTGCGACCTGATTCTGGTGGCCCAGGGTCACTATGACCGCATCTTGCGTGAGCTGACTTCTTATGGCGTGGACCACTGAACTGCGCCGACTCATCGAGCGAGCGCAAGGCTTGTTGCCCATTGTGCTCTTGGGCGCATTGGCGTTGGTGACTTACTGGCTGGTGCAGAACTCGCCCATATTGGGTGATGCTGGCTCAGAGCGCCCAGTCAGTGCCAAGCCCGATGCGTATTTTCATCACTTCCGTATTGTCGGTTTTGACCAACAGGGTCAGTGGCTGATGCAAATCAGCGGAGACCGTGCCCAACACAGGGTCCATCAAGATACCTACGAAATCGAGCAACCCCGAATGCTCAAACGCAGCCATGCCGACGCGGCCCCCATGCGCCTGAGTGCCGAGCGTGCACTAGCCAGTGAAGAGGGCCGTCGCATGGAGTTATTTGGCCAAGCGTTAATCGAACAAGAAGCGGATGCGGATGCGCGAGGCCAAAAAAAGGCGGCGCAGGAATTGCGCAGTGAGTATTTATTGATCGATGACCGCAAGCAAACCGTGGAAACTCAACAACCCGTGACCTTGGTTCGCGGTTCCGATGTGTTCAAGGCCGATCGCATGGTGGCCTCGCAACAAGAAAATCGCTTGCAAATGGATGGGCGAGTGCGCGGCACCTTGATGCCACGACCCTGACTCGCCCTAATTGGTTTCAGTAATCGTCGCTGCGTTGGCCACCGCGCGGGCCGCTGCCATAAGGGCTGCGAAAGCTGCCGTCGCCACCACCGCCCCCGCCTTCACGGCGACCGGCGCCATAGCCGCCACC
>CAYMJT010000066.1:0-14215 GCA_964390775.1 uncultured Bordetella sp. | reverse complement strand
TACTGAATCAGGCCGTCGACGCGCTGGCTTTGGACCCAGACCAAACCTATGTCGATGGGACATTCGGACGCGGCGGGCACAGCAGGCTGATCTTGAGTCGTCTCTCCAGTCGGGGTCGCCTCGTGGCTTTCGACAAAGACCCGCAGGCGGTCCGGGTGGCCCAAAGTTGGAACGATACACGACTGGACATACGCCACGCGGGATTTTCGTCTTTGTCCGAATTGCCGGCCGACTCGGTGGCGGGCATTTTGCTCGATCTCGGTGTGAGTTCACCGCAAATCGACAACCCCGAACGCGGTTTTTCATTTCGCCACGATGGTCCTTTGGACATGCGCATGGACAACACGCGCGGGTTGTCAGTGAGGGAATGGCTCGAACATGCCGAACAGGCTCAGATCGCAGAGGTGATTCGTGACTATGGCGAAGAACGGTTTGCTGCACAAATTGCAAAGGCGATTGTGGCTCGCCGACAGGAGCGGGGCGTTCCTGCCAGCACCGCTGAACTGGCCCAACTCGTGGCTGGCGCGGTCAAAACCCGCGAGCCGGGCCAGGACCCTGCAACGCGGACATTTCAGGCTTTTCGGATTTTCATCAACGCCGAGCTTGAAGAGCTCGAACAGGCGCTAGAGGGGGCATTGAACATTTTGCAAGCCGGTGGACGTCTGGCGGTCATCAGCTTTCATTCGCTGGAAGACCGCATCGTCAAACAATTCATCGCCCGCCATGCGCGCGATGAAGTGGATCGGCGCGCCCCTTGGGCGGCTGGGCGCCCGCTGCTGTTGCAATCGCTGGCGCGCATCCGACCCAGCGTCGAAGAGGTGGCGCGCAATCCGCGCGCCCGCAGCGCCATTTTGCGTGTGGCCCAACGCACCGAGGTGATGGCGTGACCCGCGTTCACCTCTTTTTGCTGCTATCGGTCTTGGCCACGGCCATGTTTTTGGTCCGCACTCAATACGAGTCGCGCAAATTGACGACCGACATCGAGCGCACCAGTGCCGAATCTCGCCGCCTCGAAATCGAACGCGAGCGTCTCGATCTTGAAGCCCGCACCCAAGCCACGCCTTTGCGGGTCGAAAAATTGGCGCGCGAGCAATTGGGTATGCGCACCATCACACCGGCCATCACCGTTTATGTGGCCGAGCCCGCACCCACAGCACCCAAGGAGCAGCGGCCATGAGGCGCTCGGTGCAATACAACTCCAGCCCGCTGCTGGCCAGCAAGACCCCAGTCTGGCGCAGTCAGTTCGTTATGGCTTGCATCGCCTTGGGCTTTATGGGGCTGGTTGGCCGCGCTGCCTATGTGCAATTGATCGAGAACGATTTTTTCCAGCGCCAAGGCGCAGTCCGTTTTGTGCGCACACTCGAGTTACCCGCCAACCGGGGCCGCATCTTGGACCGCAATGGTCACATCTTGGCCTCCAGCGTGCCAGTACCCAGCATTTGGGCCAGCCCCGAGGACATGGACGACGACCCAGCCAAGCTGGCGGCGCTGGCCAAGGCGCTCAAAATGTCCCTGACCGAATTGAAAAGCAAGGTCAGTGACAAAGAAAAGAATTTTGTCTGGCTCAAGCGGCTGGCGGGCGAGGACATGGCGCGTGAGGTCAAGACGCTCGGTCTCAAGGGGGTCTATGACCGCAAGGAATACCAGCGCTTGTACCCAGAGGGCGAAGCGGCTGCGCACGTGGTCGGCTTCACCAATGTCGAAAACACTGGTCAGGAAGGCGTTGAACTGGCCTTCAACGAAAAACTGGCTGGCAAAAACGGTACCCGCCGCGTCATCAAAAACCGGCTCGGCCAAATCGTCGAAGACATGGGGCAAACTGTCTTGCCCATCGACGGTCAAGACATCCAGCTGAGCATCGACAGCAAGGTGCAGTTTTTTGCGTATCAGAAATTGCGCGAAGCCGTGCTCGAAAACAAGGCCGCAGCGGGCAGCGTGGTGGTGCTCGATGTTCAGTCGGGCGAGGTCCTGGCCCTGGCCAACTACCCCAGCTATTCACCTGACAAACGGGGCTCGCTCAGCGGTGCCCAATTGCGCAACCGCGCCCTGACCGACACCTTCGAGCCTGGCTCGACCATGAAGCCCTTTGTCATTGCCCTGGCCCTCGATCGCCAACTGGTCAAGCCCGAAACACCCATTCAAACCGCTCCCGGTAAATTGGCCATGGGCGGGCATGTGATCAGCGATGCCCACCCCCACGGTGTGCTCACAGTCAACGAAGTGATCCAGAAGTCCAGCAATGTGGGCACGGTCAAAATCGCCATGCAGATGCCGCCCCAGGCCATGTGGGAAATGTTCACCCAAGTGGGTCTGGGTCAAAAGCCGCAAGTGCCTTTCCCCGGTGCTGTCGCTGGCAAGTTACGCGCCCCCAACACCTGGCGTCCCATCGAGCAAGCGACCATGAGCTATGGCTACGGTTTGTCCACCAGCCTGTTCCAGTTGACCCATGCTTATACGCTGTTCGCGCGCGACGGCATGATGTTGCCCGTCTCCATGATCAAACATGCAGCGCACGAAACCGTCGCTGGCCATAAGGTGATCGAGCCCCGCCACGCCAACGATGTGCGCAATATGCTCTACACCGTCACCCAGCCCGGCGGCACCGCCCAAAAGGCACAAACTGTGGGCTACACCACTGGCGGTAAAACGGGCACGGCACACAAAACCGAAGGCAAGGGATACGGACACAAGTACCGTGGATTTTTTGTCGGCCTCGCGCCCATTGAGCAACCGCGCATCGCCGTCGGCGTCATGATCGACGAGCCCAGCAATGGCAAATACTATGGCGGCGATGTGGCAGCGCCGGTTTTTAGTCAAACCGTGCAGCAAACCCTGCGCATGATGGGCGTGGCCCCCGACATGACGGTCAAGCCCCAAGTCATTGCCAAATCCGAGCCGGAGTCGTTCTGATGCAAAACTTCAGCACGCCCGAACAAGCCGCCACCTGGTTGCACCAACGCGGCGCACGCCGTTTGCACACCGATAGCCGCAAAGTGGTGGCTGGCGATGCGTTTTTGGCTTGGCCCGGTGCCCGCCACGATGGCCGTCGCCACATCGAGTCATCTTTACAACGTGGCGCGGCCGCTTGTCTGATCGAAGCCCGTGGTCACCAGCAAGCCGCCAGCACCGCCTTGTCCCAGGCGTGTGCCACCTATACCGACCTGAAGTGGGCCTGCGGCCCGATTGCCGCCGCCTACTACGAACACCCCAGTCGACAGATGGATCTGGTGGCCTTGACCGGCACCAATGGCAAAACCTCTTGCGCCTGGTGGCTGGCGCAAGCCCTGGTGTGCCTGGGCCAGCGCTGCGCCATGGTGGGCACCCTGGGGCTGGGCGAGGTCTTGATGCCCCCTCAGCAAGCGGTGCAACTGCAAGGTATGAACACGGGTCTCACGACCCCCGATGCCGTGCTGTTGCAAGGGGCCCTGCGCGACTTTGTTCAAGCCGGTGTGCGCTCGTGTGTGATCGAAGCTTCGTCCATCGGTCTGGTCGAGGGGCGACTGGATGGCACCCGCATCCGCATAGGCGTGTTGACCAATTTCACTCAAGACCACCTCGACTACCACGGGGATATGGATGCCTATTGGCAAGCCAAGCAACGCTTGTTCGACTGGCCCGGGCTTGAATGGGCCGTTGTTGGGATAGACGATCCCAAAGCGATCGAGCTCCTCCATCACCTGTCGCATCACCGACCCCAACTCAAGGTGCTCAGCTACGGTCTGGGCTCTGGCGCCCAACTGCGAGCCGAAGGCGTGCGTTGGCAAACCATGCGCGACGGGCAGTGGGGGCAAAGCCTCACGATATGCCATGCCGATCAACGCCAGCCCATGGAAATTCCCTGGGTAGGCGAACACAATGTCCGCAACCTGTTGGCCGTGATCGCCACTTTGCTTGCTTTGGGTCACGACTTCGAACGCGCTTGTGCCGCTTGTACGCATTTACAGGCCGTGCCTGGTCGCATGCAGGCACTGCCGCATGAAGGTGCAGCATTGGCAGTGGTCGATTACGCCCACACGCCCGATGCGCTGGCCAAAGCCTTGCAGGCCTTGCGCCCGTTGGCTGATATGCGCGGTGGGCGCCTGTGGTGTGTGTTTGGCTGTGGCGGAGATCGCGATCGGGGCAAGCGGGCCGAGATGGGGCGGGTGGCACAGTCGCTGGCCGATCAATTGGTGCTCACCAGCGATAACCCGCGCAGCGAAGACCCGCTGGCGATCGTGCGTGACATCCGCAACGGCCTCGATGCCCAGGCCAAGGTACAGGTTCAGATCGACCGCGCGCAAGCCATTGCCTGGGCATTGTCGCAGGCACAACCTGACGACGTGGTGCTGATCGCAGGCAAAGGCCATGAAACTTATCAGGAAGTGGGCGCCCAACGCCTGCCTTTCTCAGATGTCGAGCAAGTCCAACTGGCGCGACGTGCGGAGCCGGTGGCATGAGCGCGCCCCTCTTCACCCTGTCGCAAGCCGCCGCCTGGATCGAGGGCGCGCTTGTGGTCGGTGACCCTCAGCAGGGCATCGATCGAGTACATACCGACAGCCGCAGCGTGCAAGCCGGTGATTTGTTCGTGGCCTTGCGTGGCGAGCGATTTGACGGGCATCAATTCCTATCCCAGCTCGCCGCCCTGGGTGTGAAGGCCGCCATGGCCGAACATGGCTTGCCAGAGGCGTCTTTGCACGGCTTGTCGGTGCCCGACACCCGCCTGGCCCTGGGACAGCTGGCGCAGGGTTGGCGACGCACTCACCCCATCGGCCTGATCGCCGTGACTGGCAGCAACGGCAAGACCACCGTCACCCAGATGCTGGCCGGCATTTTGCGCGCCCAGCTGGGCGCGGCGGCGCTGGCCACCGAGGGAAACTTCAACAACGACATTGGTGTGCCCTTGACCTTGCTGCGACTGCGCCAGGGACACCGCATGGCCGTGCTCGAGTTGGGCATGAATCACCCAGGCGAAATCGCCACCTTGGCCGCATGGGCCCAACCCACAGTGGCTTTGGTCAACAATGCCCAGCGCGAGCACCAGGAGTTCATGCACAGTGTGCGCGCGGTGGCCGAAGAAAACGGTGCGGTCCTGTTGGCCCTGCCCGCGAACGGCATCGCCGTGTTCCCGTCTGACGACGAACACAGCCCGCTTTGGCGAGCTATGGCGCAGACGCGCCCAGTCCTCACCTTTGGCGACGGCGGCGACGTCAGCGTCAGCCAGGCCCAACGCACCGAGTTTGGATGGCAGGGGCGGCTGAACTGCGCCAGTCGGGCCATTGCTTTTGATTTTCAGTTGAACATGCCTGGCGAGCACAATTTGCGCAATGCCATGGCGGCCGCCGCCTGCGCACTGGCGGCCGACATCTCGCCCAAGGCCATAGCCAGTGGTTTGGCCGCATTTGCGCCTGTAGCGGGTCGCAGCCACGCCCAGTGGCTGCAGTGGGGCAGCCGACGCATCACCCTGGTCGATGACACTTACAACGCCAACCCCGATTCGGTTCGCGCCGCCATCGACGTGCTGGCCCAATTGCCAGGCCCGCACCTGTTGGTGTTGGGGGACATGGGCGAGGTCGGCGAGCAAGGCCCGCTATTTCATGCCGAGGTCGGTCGTTATGCCCGTGAATGCGGTATTGAGCACCTGTTGACCCATGGCACATTGGCCGAGACCGCCGCGCAGGCCCATGGACAGGCGCAACACCACACCGATATCGAGCACTTGTGCGCTGAAGTGGACCGTCTATGCCCCCAAGTGGCCAGTGTGCTGGTCAAGGGCTCACGCTTCATGCGCATGGAGCGCGTCGTTCGCCACCTGGGGGCGGGCAAGACGCGGGAGGCAGCGACATGTTGATCAATTTGGCCGCATGGTTGCAGTCTTTGTCGCCCGAGCTCGGCTTCTTCCGTGTCTTTCAGTACCTGACCTTCCGCGCCGTCATGGCGGCCCTGACCGCTCTGAGCATAGGCCTGATCGCAGGGCCCTGGGTCATTCGCCGACTGACCGAACTCAAAATCGGTCAACCCATTCGGGGGTACGGCGTCGAGTCTCACCTGAGCAAAAGCGGCACCCCCACCATGGGGGGGGTGTTGATCTTGTTGTCGATTGCCATCTCGACCCTGCTGTGGTTTGACTGGTCGAATCGCTTTGTCTGGATCGTGCTCATCGTGACCCTGGGATTTGGTGCCATTGGTTGGGCCGACGATTGGCGCAAAGTGGTGCGCAAAGACCCCGAGGGTATGCCCTCGCGCGAAAAATACATTTGGCAATCGATCATCGGCCTCACCGCAGCGCTATACCTGGTCTTTAGCATCTCCGAGAGCAACAACCTGCGCGTGCTCGAACTCTTTAGCACCTGGGTCACCTCGGGTTTTGATGTCGACTTGCCGCCCAAGGCGGGACTGATGTTGCCCTTTTTCAAAGAAGTCAGCTATCCGCTGGGGGTCTTTGGTTTTGTCATCCTCACTTATCTGGTCATTGTTGGGTCGAGCAATGCCGTCAACCTGACCGACGGCTTGGACGGCTTGGCCATCATGCCCGTGGTGATGGTCGGCTCAGCCCTGGGGGTGTTCGCCTACGTCACCGGCAGCTCAGTGTTCTCCAAATACCTTTTGCTGCCCTACATCCCCGGTGCGGGCGAACTGCTCATCTTCTGTGCCGCCATGGCGGGGGCTGGACTGGCCTTTTTGTGGTTCAACACCCACCCGGCCCAGGTCTTCATGGGCGATGTCGGCGCACTGGCCCTGGGTGGGGCCTTGGGGACCATCGCCGTCATCGTGCGCCAGGAAATCGTGCTGGCCATCATGGGCGGTATTTTTGTCGTCGAAGCCTTGTCGGTCATGCTGCAAGTCAGCTATTTCAAATACACCAAACGCCGCTTTGGTGTGGGTCGGCGTGTGCTCAAAATGGCCCCCCTGCATCACCACTTCGAAAAAAGCGGTTGGCGCGAAACCCAAGTCGTGGTCCGATTTTGGATCATCACCATGTTGTTGTGTCTGGTGGGCTTGTCCACCTTGAAGCTGCGTTGAGATTCATGCAAGATCCAGCCGATCTCCGCCAACACGCGCTCATCCTGGGTCTGGGTGACTCGGGCTTGGCCATGGCGGCTTGGTGCGCGCGCCTGGGTTGGGAGGTGACGGTACGCGACAACCGCGAGCGCCCACCTCGCATCGCCGAATTACAAACCCGTGTCCCGCAGGCCCGATTTGTTTCGGGACCCTTTGACGCGTCGGCCCTGGCAGGCCAGAGCGTGCATGCGGTGTTCAAAAGTCCGGGCCTGTCGCCCCAGCAGGTCCAAGACCTGTGGCAGGCGGCGCAGGCGCAGGGTCTGTGGTGCGGCGGCGAACTCAGCTTGTTTGCCCGGGCTTTGCAAAGCCTGGCCGACGAGCGAGGCTATCGGCCTCAGGTGCTGGCCATCACCGGCACCAATGGCAAGACCACAGTCACGGCGCTGACGGCTGTCCTGTTGCAGCGCGCTGGGCTTGAAGTCGCTATCGCGGGCAACATCGGGCCGACCTTGCTCGACACCTTGACCCAGTGCCTTGAGCAGGGCTTGCCCCAGGCATGGGTGTTGGAGTTGTCCAGTTTCCAACTCAGCGACAGCGCCGATTTCCAGCCCAGCGCGGCCTCTGTGCTCAACCTCAGCCAAGACCACCTGGACTGGCACGGTGATATGGCCGCTTATGCCACGGCCAAAGGCCGGATCTTTGGCGCCTCCACCCTGCGTGTCTTGCGCCGGGACGATCCCACAGTATCGGGCTGGATGCCGCCTGTGGTCGAAGTGTCGCGCCGTGCACTGGCCTCGGCCCCTGCGATTGCGACGGCCGTGACTTTTGGCGCCGACTTGCCCCAGCGTGCCGGTGACTTCGGACTGGAAGAAGTCAATGGCATGACCTGGTTGGTGCGCGCCATCTCGGCCGACGAAACCCTAAAGCGTCAAAAAGGCGAGGAAGAAGAAATCTACATGCAACGGCTCATGCCGGCTGACGCCTTGCGCATCCGGGGGCGCCATAACGCCCTCAATGCCCTGGCCGCCCTGGCGCTGGCCACCACCACCGGTGTAGCCCTGGCCCCCATGCTGTACGGCTTGCGCGAATACACCGGTGAGCCACACCGCGTCGAGTCGGTGGTCGTCTTGTCGGGTGTTGAATATTTTGACGACAGCAAAGGCACCAATGTCGGCGCTACCGTGGCCGCCATCGAAGGTCTGGGGGTCGAGCGCCGGGTATGGGTCATATTGGGCGGCGACGGCAAGGGTCAAGACTTTTCTCCGCTGGCAGCGCCGGTGGCCCGATACGCTGCGGGTGTGGCCTTGATCGGCCGCGATGCGCCGCAACTGGCCCAGGCCTTGGCCGACACTGGCGTGAGCCTGGCGCACTGCGATGACTTGCCTGCGGCCGTGGCCTGGTGTCACGATCACGCTCAATCAGGTGATGCGGTGCTGCTGTCGCCCGCTTGCGCCAGCTTTGACATGTTTGAAAACTATGGCCATCGGGCCCGGGTGTATATCGACGCGGTGCGCGAGTGGGCCGCCAGCGAGGGGGTCGCATGAGCAACACACTCTCGCGCCTATGGTCGCGCTGGCGTGGCAGCCCCCAAGCTGAGGGCGTCAACGAGTTGCCAGTGCGGGTCAAAGGAACCGAGTTCACCCGCACCCGCGCCGCACCGGTGCGTGTGACTGGCGTCGATCAGGCCTTGGTGGGCGTGGTCGTGGCCTTGGTGCTGTGGGGCCTGGTCATGGTGTATTCGGCCTCGATTGCCATGCCCGATAACCCGCGCTTTGCCAATTATTCGCCCTACCACTTCCTGATTCGCCACGCCTTCTCGATCGTCATCGCCTTGGTGGTCGCGGTCCTGGTGTTTCAGGTGCCCATCGACACCTGGGAGCGAGCCGCCCCTTGGGTTTTTGTGGTCTCGCTGCTGCTGTTGATCCTGGTGCTCATACCTTTCATCGGCAAAGGGGTCAACGGGGCACGCCGCTGGATATCGCTGGGCGTGATGAATTTCCAGCCCTCCGAGTTGGCCAAATTCGGCGTCTTGCTCTATGCCGCCAGTTATATGGTGCGCAAGATGGACGTGAAAGAAAAATTCTTCACTTCCGTCGCCCCCATGGGCATTGCGGTCGCCGTCGTCGGCTCTCTCTTGCTGGCCGAGCCCGATATGGGGGCCTTCATGGTGATCGCCGTCATCGCCATGGGCATCTTGTTCCTGGGCGGGGTCAATGCCCGCATGTTCTTCCTGATTGCCCTGGTCTTGTTGATCGCCTTCGGCCTGATGATCGCGCTGTCCGAATGGCGGCGTGAGCGCATCTTTGCTTACCTCGACCCCTGGAGCAAAGAACACGCCCTGGGCAAAGGCTATCAACTCTCGCACGCCCTGATCGCCATAGGCCGTGGCGAACTGTTCGGCGTCGGTTTGGGCGGCAGTATCGAAAAACTACACTGGTTGCCCGAAGCCCACACCGACTTTTTACTGGCGGTCCTGGGCGAAGAGTTTGGTTTTGTTGGGCTCATGCTGGTGATCGGCCTGTACCTTTGGCTGACCCGGCGCATCATGCAAATTGGCCGTCTGGCGGTCGCCATGGATCGGGTGTTTGCGGGTTTGTTGGCGCAAGGGGTGGGCATCTGGATTGGATTCCAGTCCTTTATCAACATGGGCGTAAACCTGGGTGCCTTGCCCACCAAAGGTCTGACCCTGCCCTTAATGAGTTACGGTGGTTCGGCGATTTTGCTCAACCTCGCGGCCTTGGCGGTGGTGTTGCGGGTTGACCATGAAAACCGCCAATTGCAACACGGAGGGCGGGTCTGATGGCACCGGTTGCGCTCATCATGGCCGGTGGAACTGGCGGCCACATCTTCCCGGGCCTGGCGTTGGCCCAGGGCTTGATCGAGCGCGGCTGGCGTGTGCACTGGTTGGGCGCAGGCGCACCCAGCATGGAAAGCCAGTTGGTGCCCGCACGGGGCATCGACTTGCAAACCGTCGACTTCGGTGGTCTGCGCGGCAAGGGCTGGCGCACGGCGCTGGGTTTGCCACGCCGCCTGTGGCGCGCCTTGCAGCAAAGCCGCCAGATCTTGCGCCAACTGCAACCGCAGGTGGTCGTCGGCTTTGGTGGCTACATCAGTTTCCCGGGCGGATGCATGGCGCGCTGGCTGGGTATCCCCCTGATCTTGCATGAGCAAAACTCGGTGGCGGGTATGGCCAATCGCTGGCTGGCCCGCTTGGCGCAACGGGTCTACTGCGCCTTTCCACAAGCCTTGCCACAAGGGGTTTGGGTGGGCAACCCCTTGCGCGCCGAGTTTTTGCGCCAAGCCCCACCCGAACAACGCTTCGCCGCTCGCAGTGGTCCCTTGCGCGTGTTGGTCATCGGCGGCAGTCTGGGTGCGCAAGCCCTCAATGACATCGTGCCCCAGGCCCTGGCCCTGATCGAGCCCAATCAACGGCCACAGGTCTTGCATCAAAGTGGAGCCCGTCAAATCGAAGCGCTGCGCGCCAGCTATGCCCAGGCCGGTGTAGAGGCCGAATTGACTCCCTTTATTGAGGACACCGCCAGCGCTTACGCCCAAGCCGATCTGGTCATCTGTCGCGCTGGTGCGAGCACCGTCACCGAATTGGCTGCCGTCGGGGCAGCGGCGATTTTTGTGCCTTTTCCCCATGCTGTCGACGATCACCAGACCCACAACGCCCGCTTTCTGACCCAACGCGATGCTGGCTGGCTTTGGCCGCAGCACGAACTGGATCCCCAGGCGCTGGCGCAGCGTTTGCGCGAACTCGATCGTCAGACCTTGCAGCGCGTGGCCAGCCAGGCCCACGCCTGCCGGCAGACCGATGCAGTGGCCTCTATGGTGCAGGCTTGCGCAGAGGTGGCGGCATGAAACACGCCATCCGTCACCTTCACTTTGTGGGCATCGGTGGTGCCGGCATGAGTGGCATTGCCGAGGTGCTGCTCAACCTGGGCTATCAGGTCTCGGGCTCTGACCTGAACGACTCAGCCGTACTGCGGCGCTTGCAACAATTGGGTATCCAGACCCATGTCGGTCACAGCGCCAGCCACATTGACGGTGCCGATGCTGTGGTCACGTCCACCGCCGTCGACGCAGCCAACCCCGAGGTCATCGCGGCACGCGCCAAACTCATTCCGGTGGTACCGCGCGCCGTCATGCTGGCCGAGTTGATGCGCCTCAAACAAGGCATCGCCATCGCTGGCACCCACGGCAAAACCACCACCACCAGCCTGGTCGCCAGTGTCCTGGCCGAAGCCGGTCTGGACCCAACCTTCGTCATCGGCGGGCGCCTCAACAGCGCGGGAGCCAATGCCAAACTGGGCAGCGGCGAATACATCGTGGTCGAGGCCGACGAATCGGACGCATCATTTCTAAACCTGACCCCCGTCATGTCGGTGGTGACCAACATCGACGCCGATCACATGGACACGTACGGGCACGACTTTGAACGGCTCAAGAGTGCATTCCTTGAGTTTTTGCACCGCATGCCGTTTTATGGCGCCGCTGTCTTGTGTCTGGACGATCCGGCCTTGCGGTCCATCTTGCCCCAGGTGTCGCGTCCCATCACCAGCTATGGCCTAGAAGCTGGGGCGCAGGTGCGGGCGCACGAGGTACGTGCCGACGGTCCCCGAATGCGCTTTCGTGTCACCCGCCGCAATGGCGTCGAGTTACCCGATCTGGACATCACCCTGAATCTGCCTGGCGTTCACAATGTGCGCAATGCCTTGGCCGCTATTTCGGTGGCGGTTGAGCTGGGCGTCCCCGACGCCGCCGTCTGCAAGGCCCTGGCCGAGTTCAAGGGCGTGGGTCGGCGTTTTCAGTCGCATGGCGAAGTCGCCTTGGCCAGCGGCGGCACTTGCACCGTGATCGAGGACTATGGCCACCACCCCGTCGAACTCGACGCCACCCTCGCTGCCGCTCGGGGCGCTTTTCCGGGGCGCGCCATTCGGGTCGCCTTCCAACCTCACCGCTACACCCGAACGCGCGATTGCTTTGAAGACTTTGTGCGCGTGCTCAAACAGGCCGATGGGGTCTGGTTGACCGAGGTCTATGCCGCCGGCGAGGCCCCGATCGCGGCCGCCGATGGCCGCAGCCTGGCGCGTGCCTTGCGCCTTGAAGGGCTGGAGGACATTCACTTCAGCCCCGATATCTCGGCGCTGGCCCAACAGATCCTGGCCCAGGCCCAAGACGGTGATGTGGTCATGTGCATGGGGGCTGGCTCGATCGGACAAGTGCCGACCCTGATCAAGCGGGGGGGGCAGCCATGACGCCATTCGCTCTGCCCAAAGTGCCCGAATTACCCGCCCATACCAAAGTCGCGGTCTTGATGGGTGGCGACTCGTCCGAGCGCGAGGTGTCCCTGATGTCGGGGCAGGGGGTGCTGCAAGCCTTGTTGGCGCGTGGTGTCAACGCCCATGCCTTTGATCCCGCGCATCAAGGCTTGGACGCTTTGCGTGCCCAGGGCTTTGAGCGAGCCTTCATCGCCTTGCACGGTCGCCATGGCGAAGACGGCACCGTGCAAGGTGCCCTCGAGTTATTGGGCATCCCCTACACCGGCTCGGGCGTGTTGACCTCGGCCTTGGCAATGGACAAGGTCATGACCAAGCGCATTTGGCACAGCGCGGGCTTGGCGACGCCACCCTCGGTCAGTCTCAGTCCCGAGCAACAAACCCCTGAGCGCATCGGCGCCATCGTGCCCACGCTGGGTTTGCCGCTGATCGTCAAGCCGCCCCACGAAGGCTCTTCGATCGGGGTCACCAAAGTCGAGCAGGCGTCACAGTTGCCATCGGCGCTCGAGTTGGCCCTCAAGCTCGATCCCACCTTGCTTGCCGAGGCCTTCATCGAGGGCGATGAAGTGACTTGCCCGGTCTTGGGTCACGGCGCCGACGCGGTCGCTTTGCCCGTGGTTCGCATTGCCGCACCCAACGGCGACTACGACTACCAAAACAAATATTTCACCGATGAGGTGCAGTACCACTGTCCCAGTGGTTTGTCGGCCCAGCTCGAGCTACAGATCCAGCACCTGGTGTTGGCTTCGTACCGCGAGTTGGGTTGCCGGGGGTGGGGCCGCGCCGATCTGATGATTCGGCGCAGCGACCAACAGCCGTTCTTGCTGGAAATGAATACCTCACCCGGCATGACCTCGCACTCTTTGGTGCCCATGTCGGCGCGCGCAGCCGGTATCAGCTACCCCGACTTGTGTGTCTGGCTGATACGCTCCGCTGCCCTCGATGGGAGGCGCGCATGAAAACCCTGGCCATGCCCCTGACCGTGCCCATGGATGTGCGCTTGATGCACGGCCTGACGAACCTGTTGCTGGCCGGTCTGGTGAGTGGCATCGCCTGGGGCTTGGCCCATTGGGTGGCACGCCAGCCCCTGTTCGAATTGGCCGGCATCACCGTGACAGGCGATGTGGTGCACACCAATGACGTGACCCTCAAAGCCAATGTAACGCCCAAATTGAGCGGCAGCTTTTTCACCGTCGATCTGCAACAAACACGGCGCGTGTTCCAACAGCTGCCCTGGGTGCGCAATGCCGTGGTCGAGCGTGAGTTTCCCAACCGATTGCGCGTTCACATCGAAGAACATCGACCCGCCGCTTATTGGGGCGCCTTGGCCGACGGGCGTTTGCTCAACAGCCACGGCGAAATTTTTGAGCCTAATTTGGGCGAGCTCGACGATGACGATTTACCGCGCCTCAGTGGCCCCGACAACCAATCCGAGACGGTGCTGCAAACCTACAACGCCTTGCGCCCAGCCTTCGAGGCCATGGGTCACCCCATCGCCCAACTCGATCTGAGTCCGCGCGGCAGTTGGCGGGTGCGCAGCGCGCGCGGTGCCGTCATTGAATTGGGGCGCGGCTCGCTGCAAGAGCTGACGCAACGGTTAGAGAAATTTGCGCAATCACTGCCCGAAGCCGGCCAACGCTGGGGTCGCAAGGTGAGCGCACTGGAGTGGGCCGATTTACGTCACTTCAACGGCTATGCCCTGCGCATGCGCGGGGTGAGCACAGTGGACGCACAAAAGGCAGGCAAATAAAGGGAAATCACGAGGTCCAATATGGCAAAAGAATTCAAGGATTTGGTGGTGGGGCTGGACATCGGGACCAGCAAGATCATGGCCGTGGTCGCAGAACTGCTGCCCAATGGCGAAATGAAGATGGCTGGCCTGGGTGTGGCTCCCAGCAACGGCCTTAAACGCGGTGTGGTGGTCAATATCGACGCCACCGTGCAAAGCATTCAAC
>CAYMJT010000065.1:0-14715 GCA_964390775.1 uncultured Bordetella sp. | reverse complement strand
GCCAAGCTGCGCATGGCGGGCAAAGGAAACCAACAGTTGGGGTCTTCCATGTGCGTGTGTTGGCGATCGATGGCCACATGGGCCACCCGCAGGTCGTGGTCTTGGGCGGTGTCGCCCGAATAGACCTTGTAGAACTTGGGCCCTGCGTTATAGGGAGCTCGGGGGCCTTGTGGCCCCTTGTCAGGCTGATAGGGTGCGGCGGTCGTCACCAAAGCAATGCGGCACTGAGTCAGCGGTTTCTTGAGCACCGTGAACGGCACCTCGTCAAAATGCGCCCATTGATAGGGGTTGTCATAACCCAGTGCCAGGTAATAAGCCCGGGTGCGCGCCATATACGCGATGGGTTCAGTTTGTGCGTCCATCCCTCCATTTTGCCCCCAAGCCGCACCCGGCGCGAGGTCACCCGTTTGACTCACCTCAAAAGGGTTATCCCCATTTTCATGACCCACCCCTCGCTCCAAAAATGAACGCTAGCGCACTGGCCCCGTCCACAGATTGGAGCCACATCAAGGCAGCGATCGTCAAGGAGTCTTCATGTCCGATTTACAACGCCGACAATTCAATCGCTGGGCCGCGTTGTGGCCACTGGCTGCACTTGCGCCCTGCGTGGGCGCCCAAAGCACCTGGCCCAGCAAGCCCATCCGCATCGTCTTGCAGTTTCCGCCCGGGGGGTCGACCGACGCGGTGGCGCGCATCTTGTCCCAGGTGCTCACCCAGTCCCTGGGACAGCCCGTGCTGGTCGAAAACCGACCTGGCGCCGACGGTGCCATTGCCGGCGAACTGGTGGCGCGCGCCGAACCCGACGGTCACACCTATTTTTTGGCCTCCAACACGCCCATGATGCAAGTCCCCTTGCTCAAGAAAAACCCGCCCTACGACCCCATCAAAAGCTTTACTCCGGTCACCTTGGTGGGACGCTACATCTATGTGCTGGTCGCGGGTGCCCAAGTGCCGGTACAAAACGCCCAAGAGCTGCTGCAACTCATCCGCTCTCAGCCAGGCAAATTCAACTACGGCAGCTACAGCGGAGTCACCCAGCTCATGCACACCCGCCTCAAAAACGAGGCCAAGCTAGACCTCAACCTCATTCCCTACAAAGGCGAGGGGCCCACCATCAACGACATCTTGGGCGGCCATGTGCAACTCACCTATGCCACCCCCGCCAGTGCCTTGCCCCACATCCGCGAAGGCAAACTCAAAGCGCTGGCGGTCTTACTTCCCAAACGCTGGGAAACCTTGCCCCAAGTGCCTACCGCCACCGAATCGGGCACGCCCGCGCTGACTGCGGGTACCTGGGCCGCCTTGTTCGGCCCAGCCAAAATGCCCGCCGACATCACCCAGCGCATGAGCCGCGCCATGGCCGAGGCCATCGCGCGCCCCGATGTCAAAGAAAGGGTCGATCGTTTGGGCTTTGACTTGGCCAGCTCAACCCCCGCCGAGCTGGCCGCCTTCATGCCCGAACAACTACAAGCCTGGTCCAAAGCCTTTGCCGACGCCGGCTTGCAACCCGAATGACAGCAGCAGAAATTGCAGAAATTGGGGTCAGACCCCAATTTCTGCGGCCATCACTGATCGGCCTTGATGTTGTTGTCGGCGATCAGCTTGGAGTACTTGGCTTTTTCATTGGCCAAAAAGGCCCGGAACTCGGCTGGTGAGGTGGCGTGCGGTTCCACCCCCAGTTTATTGAAACGGTCTTTCAGATCGGCGTTGACCATGGCCTTGGCCAGCGTGGCGTTGTAGTTGTCCACGATGGCCTGCGCAGTGCCGGTGGGCAAGTACACGCCCCACCAGTTCAGCGCCACCATGCCGTCAATACCCGCTTCGGCAAAAGTGGGGATATCGGGAAACAGCGGCGAGCGCTTCTCGCTGGTAATGGCCAAGGCGCGCAACTTGCCGCTGGCGATGTGCTGGCTCACGGGCAAGGCATCCGAGATGATCAGGGGTAGCTGGCCCGACAACACATCGGTCACCGCCTGACCACCGCCTTTGTACGGAATGGCGACCATCTTGGTGCCAGTCTGGCGCATCAACAACTCGGCGGCCAGGTGCGACATGCTCCCCGGGCCGCTGGTACCAAAGCTGACTTTGCCAGGGTTGGCTTTGGCATCGGCCACGATGTCTTTCACGCTTTTATACGGCGAGTTGACGGGCACTACCAGAATATTGGCGCCGGTCGCTGACAAAGAGACCGCAATGAAGTCTTTCTCCATGTTGTACGGCAGCTTTTGCAACAAGGGGTTCACCCCAGCAGGGCCCAGGTTACCGATCACAAAGGTGTAACCGTCGTTGGCTTGCCGGGCGGCGAACTCCATTCCGATCGAGCCTGCTGCACCCGGTTTGCTTTCAATGATCACCGGTTGACCCCAAATCTCACTCAGCTTTTGGCCCATGACGCGCGCCATCAAGTCCGAGCTGCCCCCAGGCGGGTAGGTGACGATCAGTTTGACGGGACGGTCAGGAAATTTGCCAGCCTGGGCATGAACCGCCGATTGACCAGCCAGCAGGCCGATGGCGGCCAAAGCCATCAGGCCACGGCGAGTGAGTGAGTGGAGAACGCGCATGAGAGTCCTTTCAGAGACGTTCATAATACATACAAGGGTTGGTATTCCAACCAAGCCTGATTTATATTATCAGTCGATCAATTGAAACCCACGGATAACCCCATGCTCAACCTGTCTACTCCGGGCGCCCGCAGCGATCAAACCTTGTCGCACAACATGAAACTCCTGGCCCACCATGAACTCGAGGGTTTTGGCGGTATGGGCGAGGGCATGTCCTTGCAAAAAACCGCCGATGGCCGTCGCATTCTGTGGATGGCGCATGAATCTGCCCCTAAAAACTTCACTGGGGTCGACGTCACCGACCCGCGCGCCCCGCGCGTGATCGTGCAAACCGAATTGCCGCATGCCAAAGTGCGCTCCAACTCGCTCGATGTGGTGGGTGACATCATGGCCGTGGCCTATCAAACCCAGACCGTGGGCCTCAAACCCGCGGGTGTGGACCTGTTCGATGTCTCCAAACCCGAAACCCCACGCCTGATC
Organism: uncultured Bordetella sp.; assembly: GCA_964390775.1. GTDB lineage: Bacteria > Pseudomonadota > Gammaproteobacteria > Burkholderiales > Burkholderiaceae_C > Limnohabitans. The sequence goes on along the minus strand of CAYMJT010000065.1, from coordinate 11,674 downwards.
TCGCATTTTGATTGCTCCGGCCCGCACTCGCGCGGCGTACACGCGGTGTGGTTTGTCGACGGCAAGTACGTGCACATGGCCTCTGGCGCGCCTGATTTTCAGCCGCGCAATCCACTCGACGATCAGTTTTATCGCATCCTTGATGTGTCCAATCCCGCCCGCCCCATCGAGGCGGGCCGCTGGTGGTACCCAGGTACACGCGAGGGCGATGCCACCCCTGCACCGGATCGTCTGACGGCCAAGTTCGACACCGGTTTCCGCGCCCACAACACCAATGTCTTTCCGCAACGGCCCGACCGTGCCTATGTTGGCTACATCGACGGCGGTGCTTTTGTGTTGGATATCTCCAATATGTCCGACATCAAAGTCGTCTCGCACTGGAACCACTCACCCCCCTTCAACGGCTTCATCCACACCCTGTTGCCCTTGTTCGAGCGCGATCTGTGGATCGTCAGCGACGAGTGCGTGCAAGACAATGGTGCCGACTGGCCCAAACTGGTTTGGGTGATTGACTCGCGCAACGAAAAAAATCCAGTTCCCATTGGCACCTTCCCCAGTGCCCCCTTCGAGGCCTTTGCCAAGCGCGGCGGTCGCTTTGGGGCCCACAATCTGCACGAAAACCTGCCCATCCCCACCTCCTTCAAGTCCGACACGCTCATCATTGGCACGTTTTTCAACGCCGGCGTGCGGGTCTTTGACACCAGCAACCCCTACCAAGTGCAGGAAGTGGCTTACTTCGTGCCCGGCGCGCCCAAACTCTCGCCCGCCGGGGCGATCCAGATCAACGATGTGTTTGTCGACGAAAACCGCATCGTCTACGCCCAAGACCGCTTCGGGGGCGGCTTGTACATTCTGGAAATGACGATCTAAACCATCGGGCATGACCGAACGCGACGCCCTGGCCAGCAAACTGCCCATCACCCTGGTGACGGGCTTTTTGGGCAGCGGCAAGACCACGCTCATCTCGCGTTTGCTGCGGCACCCGGGCATGAACCGGGCGGCAGTCATCATCAACGAGGTCGGAGAAATCGGCATTGATCACGACTTGGTTGCCAAGGTCAACGAGACCATGTCCTTGTTGGCCAACGGCTGCATTTGTTGTTCGGTGCGCACCGACTTGCAAGACAGCCTGCGCCAGCTGTTCAACGAGCGTCGTGCCGGCCAAATTCCTGAATTCGACCGCGTCATCATCGAAACCACGGGCCTGGCCGACCCCGCCCCCGTGCTGCAAACCCTGGTCAGCGACACCCTGATCAACGCCCACTTCAGGCTCGATGGCCTGGCCACCCTGATCGACGCCTACCATGGTCATGATCTGTTGGCCCGCCAAGCCGAGGCAGTCAAGCAAGCCGCCATGGCCGACCGCATCTTCATCACCAAGACCGACCTGGTCAGCCCCGAGACACTGCGCGCCCTGGGTGACGAACTGCGTGCGCTCAACCCGCAAGCCGATCAATACAGCGTGTTGCATGGCGACCTTGACCCCGCCCTGTTGACCGGCTTGGGTTTGCATACTGCCCGGGCAGGTGAGCACACGCTATCGTTCTTAGGCGAATCATTGCTGGGTTCGGCCGAATCCCAGGACGGCAGCCAGGGCAAGTATTTGGGCCTTCGACCCTCCAACCACGACCCTGCCATTCGCACCCTGTCCTTGCGTTTTCAGACGCCGTTCAAATGGCCGGGTTTTTCTTCCGCCATGGAATTGCTGACCACCTTGCGCGGCCCCGACATGCTGCGCGTCAAAGGCATCGTCAACGTCGAGGGGCATCCGGTGGTGGTGCAGGGTGTGCAGCACATCTTCAGCCCCCCAGTCGAACTGGACGGCTGGCCCAGTCAAGACCGCGACACCCGTTTGGTCTTCATTACCCGCAACATTGCACCTGAAACCATCCGCAACCTGCTCAGTGCCGTGACCTCGCTTTGAATGCCAATCGCGGTCACGCCTGGGCCATCACACCGAGGCCTGTATGTCACACAACCCCTTGGACGACACCATCCCCCAGCGCGTGGCGCGCTATCGGCAACTGGTGCCCTATAAAGACACCATGAATCAGAACAACGGCATCCCGGCCGAAGCGGTGATGATGATGTCACCCGACAAAGTCATGCCCATCATGTCTCCCCTGGGCTGGGAAGGGCGCAGCAAAATCGCACCCGTCAAGGGTGCTGCGGGCCTGACCATCACCTTGGCCGAATGCCCGCCGGGCGACAGCGCTGGCTTGCACATGCACACGGCTGCCACCGAAAACTTTTTTTGCGTCACAGGCCGCTTTGAAATCATTTGGGGCGATCAGGGTCAACACAGCACAGTGCTCGATCCATGCGACTTTGTGTCGGTGCCGCCTGGGGTGTACCGCGACTTCAAAAACGTCGGCACCGAATTGGGCCGTCTACTGGTCATGATTCAGCCCGAACCGGGCGACAGCCAAGACGCGGTATATCACGCCGAGAGCGTCGGGCGCCAAATCGAGCAGCGCTGGGGCGCGGCAACGCGCGAGGCGATGGCGCAAATCGGCATCCGCTTCGGTGCGCCGCCCAAAGCCTAGGCAGTCCTGTCACCCAGTCCCTGAACCAGCGAACTTCAGCGACCCCCTGGGCTGGGGTGTTCGCGGTAAAACACGGGCAGGTCCATGGTCGGCGGGCGCTGCCCCTCAATCTGATAAAACATATCGGCCACATAGCCCCGGTGGTAATGGGTGTGCATGGCCATGTGCTGCAAGATCTGCAGGCGCGTCATACGCCCGTTTTGCCCCCCGATCAGCTCAAAGTCCACTGGGGTTTGCAGCGCCGCTTCGCTTTGTGCCTCAAACCAGTCGACATACCACCGGTCCAGCGCCAGATGTTGCTCACGCAAAGCATCCAGCGGTGGGTGCTCAGGGGTGTTGCGCGCACCATAGCTGTGCTTTTGTCCCAACAAATGATGTTGCCATATGTGATTGATGACCACGATGTGGTTCATGGTGTGCAGCATGTTTCGAAACAACGAGGGACGCTCGCGCACCAACTCTTCGTGCGGCAACTGCGACAAACTGCGGTACATCACTTCATCTGACCACAAGATGTGGCGGCTGAGTTCAGAGGCCATCTGGCACAGGGGTGAGGGCATGGGTGGGCTCCGTCTGGCGCCCCCGACAGGAATCGAACCTGTATCTAGCGCTTAGGAGGCGCTCGTTCTATCCATTGAACTACGGCGGCTTGGGGGCTATTTTAGGCCGCATACGCAGCCTCCATGCCGGGGCCCCCTCACTTGGGGCAAACCACGCCCAGCCCCTGAATTAAAATGAAAGCAGATGCATTGGAAACGGCAGGTTCCCATCATGGGGTCAAAAATCATATTGCTCGCAGTTTTATGGGGGGCTCAGCATGCAGCCCAGGCCACAGCCCTGTGCGAGCCCGTGCCCGCCAAAGTGCAAAACATCAACGTCAGCTACATCGAAGACCGCAATGTCCTGCAAGAGCTGGACGACCAATTGATCGAGATCGTCAACACCTGTCTGGACATCGGCAGCGCCGAACAAAAAATGGCGGCCTGTAAAAATGGCCGCGTCACCGCCGAGCAAGTCTTGCGCATCATCGGACGCATCGACCAGGCGGCCAAGCAAAATCACTTTTTAAAGACCGCCAAACTCAAGTCCTACAAGCTCAGCGTACAGCTGCTGGAGCGATCCAAAGAAATGGAACGCGGCCCCGAGTGCAAACGCTAGTCAGCAGAGCTTCCCTGTTCATTTGCTGAGCATGCGCATCGCGTCCTCCAGTCCCTTGAGGGTCAGGGGATACATGCGCTGGCTCATCATTTGCTGGATGATCGAAATGCTTTGACGGTACTGCCACACCCCCTGCGGCTCGGGATTGATCCAGGCGAATTTGGGGAAGGCATGCACCAGTCTTTGCAGCCACTCGGCGCCCGGTTCCTCATTGTTGTATTCGACGCTGCCGCCGGGCTGCAAAATTTCATACGGGCTCATCGTGGCGTCGCCAACAAACACCAGTTTGTAGTCCTTGTTGAATTTGCGTATCACATCCCAGGTGGGGAATTTCTCGGCAAATCGGCGTCGGTTGTTCTTCCACAAAAAGTCATATACACAATTGTGAAAGTAGAAAAACTCCAGATGTTTGAATTCGGCCTTGACTGCTGAAAAAAGCTCTTCTACCCGCGCAATGTGCTCGTCCATGGTGCCGCCCACGTCCATCAGCAACAGCACCTTGACATTGTTATGACGCTCGGGACGCATCAAAATGTCCAAATAGCCCGCGTTGGCCGCCGTTTTGGCAATCGTGCCGTCCAAGTCCAGCTCGTCGGGCGAGCCCTCGCGCGCAAAGCGGCGCAAACGACGCAAGGCGATCTTGATATTGCGTGTGCCCAACTCCAGGCTGTCGTCGTAATCCTGATAGGCTCTTTGTTCCCATACCTTGACCGCACTTTTATTGCCGCCCTTGCCGCCGATGCGGATGCCTTGCGGGTTATAGCCGCCGTTACCAAAGGGCGAGGTGCCGCCAGTACCGATCCATTTGCTGCCGCCCTGATGACGCTCTTTTTGCTCCTCCAGACGCTTGCGCAGCGTCTCCATCAACTCGTCCCAGCCCATTTTTTGAATCGCCGCCTTTTGCTCGGGCGTCAATTCCTTTTCCAAGGTTTTGCGCAACCACTCCAGCGGCACCTCTTGGGTGAAGTCGGTCAACATCTCCACCCCTTTGAAGTAGGCGGCAAAGGCCCGATCAAATTTGTCAAAATGTTTCTCGTCTTTCACCAAGGCGGTGCGGCTGAGGTAATAAAAGTCGTCCATGCTGCACGACTCGCTGCGCGGGCCCACCACATCGGCTTGCAGGGCTTCGAGCAAGGTCAGGTATTCACGCACCGACACCGGGACTTTGGCTGCGCGCAGGGTGTAAAAAAAATCGGTCAACATGACTCACCCCCGCTGCAATTGATGATCGAGGTGCGCGCGCACTGCCGGCCATTCACTGGCCACGATGCTGTACACGCAGGTGTCGCGCAAACTGCCGTTGGGGGCGATCTGATGCGAACGCAGCACACCGTCCAGCTTGGCCCCCAGGCGTTCAATGGCCCGCCGGCTGGCCTGGTTGAACCAGTGCGTTCTAAATTCCACAGCAATGCAGCTCAGCTCTTCAAAGGCGTGTGCCAACAGCATGCGCTTGCACTCGGTGTTCAGCGCCGAGCGTTGCACGGCGCGCCGGTACCAGGTTGAACCTATCTCCAGCCGCCGGTGGGTGGTGTCGATGTTCATATAAGTGGTCATCCCCACCGGCTGCCCCTTGGGGTCCAGCACCGCAAACGGCATCATGCTGCCCTTGGCCTGCAAGTCCAGACGGCGCTCGATCTCGGCCCGCATGCCCTCAGGGCGTGGAATAAAGGTGTACCAGAGTGCCCACAATTCGCCGTCGCGCACCGCCTCGACCAACGCGTCGAGGTGTGACATGCTCAAGGGCACCAGGCTGGCATGACGGCCCTGCAAAGACACCGCTGACACTTGCATCATGGTTCGTTCTCCCCAATTTCGCCCTTGCCCCGCATATATCGGGCCGCTTGCAAACCCAGGCCACCACCCAGACCCACCAGCGCAATGGCCATGATGCTGCCCGCGCTATAACCTTCGGCGAACAACTGCAAGCCCAACACCGTGCCCAGGCCATAACCCAGCAAACTGCCGACGACAAAGCCCACGGCGTCGCTCAGTCCCTCGGCAAGGTGCTTCCACATGGTCGGTCAGCGGTTTCGGCTTTGCATGAAGACCAGTTTTTCGAACAAGGTCACGTCCTGCTCGTTTTTCAGCAAGGCGCCCACCAGCGGTGGGATGGCGACTTTTTCGTCCTGGGTTTGCAGGGCCGACAAAGGAATGTCCTCGGCCACCAGCAATTTCAGCCAATCGAGCAATTCGCTGGTACTGGGCTTTTTCTTCAGCCCCGGCAGATTGCGCACGTCATAAAACGTTTTCAAGGCCACGGCCAGCAGCTCTTTTTTCAGGTTCGGGAAATGCACCGCCACGATCTGGCGCATGGTCTCGGCCTCGGGGAACTTGATGTAATGAAAAAAACAACGTCGCAAAAAAGCGTCGGGCAGTTCTTTTTCATTGTTGGAGGTGATGAATACCAAGGGGCGGTGCTTGGCTTTCACCAACTCGCGCGTCTCATAGCAATAAAACTCCATCCGGTCGAGTTCGCGCAACAAATCGTTGGGAAACTCGATGTCGGCCTTATCGATCTCGTCAATCAACAACGCTACCGGCTCATCGGCGGTGAAGGCTTGCCATAACACCCCTTTGAGAATGTAGTTCTGAATGTCCTTGACCCGCTCATCGCCCAACTGGCTATCGCGCAAGCGGCTGACCGCGTCGTACTCATACAGCCCTTGTTGCGCCTTGGTCGTTGATTTGATGTGCCATTGCAGCAGTGGCAACTTCAGCGCCTGGGCCACTTCCTCGGCCAACATGGTCTTGCCGGTGCCTGGCTCGCCCTTGACCAGCAGCGGTCTTTTCAGGGTGATGGAGGCGTTGACGGCCAGCATCAGGTCCTGGGTGGCCACATATTGCTCGGTTCCTTTGAATTTCATGACCTGACGTCCTGTCCTTTTGTCTTTGGCAGGGGCCCAAAGCCCCTATATAATGCTTGGTTGATTGAACCCAGTCGCCCCTTGATTGTCATCCCAAAATGAAAAAGCTTCTGACCTCTGCTCTACTCATCGCTGTCTCTTTCGTGACCGGCCAAGTGCTGGCCCAGGAACTGCAGGGTGACCCCAAGGCCGGCGAGAAAAAAATCGCCATGTGTATTGGCTGCCACGGCATCAAAGGCTACCAGGCCAGCTTCCCTGAAGTCTATCGTGTTCCCATGATTTCGGGCCAAAACGCCAAGTACATCAGCAACGCCCTGAGCGCCTACCGTGGCGGCGAGCGCAAGCACCCCACCATGCGTGGCATTGCGGCCTCGCTCACCGACCAAGACATTGCCGACATTTCGGCCTATTACGCGGCACACAGCCAGGCTGCCCCAGCCCCCGAAAAGCTGCCCGAGCCCAGCGGCAAAGTGGCCGAATTGCTGACCAAAGGCGCTTGCAACTCTTGCCACGGTGCCAATTACTCCAAAGGCATCGACGGCAGCTATCCCAAACTGGCGGGTCAACACGCCGACTACCTGTTTGTCGCCCTCAAGTCCTACAAAACCGAAAACATGGGCACCTGGGGCCGCAACAACGGCATCATGGGCGGCATTGCCAAGCAATTCAGCAACGCCGAGTTGAAAGAAATCGCCAAATACCTCGCTGCCCAACCGGGCGAGATGCAGGTCGTTCCCCAGTCGCGTTTCCGCTAATCGCGGGTCGCCAGACGCTGTAACTCCTCGACATAGGCGGCCCCGTCCGGGGGCCGACCGCTGCGCTGACTCTCCCACACCATGCGCCCCAGGCATTCCATCGCCTCGTGATGCGCCTGATGCAGATCATGGCGTCTTGCCGCCAATAATTCCACTGCCTGCCGCACCCCCCGTGGCTGATCAATCGAACATTGCTCACTGATCGACAAATGCATCGACAAATGCAAAAACGGGTTGGTTTTACCGTCCTCGACCGCATACATCCGCGCGAGCGCGGCATCCACATCGCTCAGGTCGTCAAAAAACTCTGGGTGCTCGGCGATCCATTGACCTGCCAGGGCCTCCAGGGTATCCATGGGCTTGGCGGCCTGTTGTTTGGCCCGAACTGCACAAAAAAAGCGCCGTACGTCGGCTTGCGAAGGCGTGAACATGCCCCGATTGTCGCCCAAGCCACTGGCCTTTCCTGCGTCAGTTCTTCGCAAGGTTCATAATCACGCCCCATGATCAACAAAATTTCCCCCACCATTGCCGATGCCCTGGCGGGCACCCCCGATGGGGCCACCGTCTTGATCGGCGGCTTTGGTACCGCAGGCATCCCCTCCGAGCTGATCGACGGCCTCATCGAGCAGGGTGCGCGCGAGCTGACCATCGTCAACAACAACGCCGGCAACGGCGAAACCGGCCTGGCCGCTTTGCTCAAGGCGGGACGGGTGCGAAAAATCATTTGCAGTTTTCCCCGCCAAGCCGATTCGCAGGTGTTTGACGGCCTGTATCGCAGCGGCAAGCTCGAACTCGAACTGGTGCCCCAAGGCAATCTGGCCGAGCGTTTGCGCGCCGCAGGGGCTGGCATCGGGGGATTTTTTACCCCCACCGGCTACGGCACCGAATTGGCCAAAAAAGCCGATGGCAGCGCCAAAGAAACCCGCGAAATCAATGGCCGCATGTACGTTTTCGAAGAACCCATCCACGGCGACCTGGCCCTGATCAAGGCCGAGCGCGGTGACCGCTGGGGTAACCTCACCTACCGCAAGGCCGCCCGCAACTTTGGTCCGGTCATGGCCACCGCCGCCCAAAAAACCGTGGCCACCGTGCACGACATCGTCGAACTCGGTGCCCTTGACCCCGAGACCATCATTACCCCGGGGTTGTTTGTCTCCAAAATCGTTCAAATCCCCCGTGTGGCCACCCAGGCCGGAGGATTCAAGTCATGACCTATACCCGTCGTACCAAAGATCAGTTGGCGGCCCGCGTCGCGCAAGACATCCCCGAAGGCGCCACCGTCAACCTGGGCATCGGCCAACCCACCTTGGTGGCCAATCACATTCCCGCCAGCCGTGAAGTGTTGCTGCATTCCGAAAACGGCATCTTGGGCATGGGGCCAGCCCCCGTTGCTGGGCAAGAAGACTACGACCTGATCAACGCCGGCAAACAACCCGTGACCTTGCTCGTTGGCGGGTCCTACTTTCACCATGCCGACAGCTTTGCCATCATGCGCGGCGGCCACCTTGACATTTGCGTGCTGGGGGCCTTTCAGGTCAGCGCCAGCGGCGATCTGGCCAACTGGCATACGGGCGAAGCCGACGCCATACCCGCCGTGGGCGGTGCCATGGACTTGGCCACTGGGGCCAAACAAACCTGGGTGATGATGGACTTGCTGACCAAACAAGGCCAGAGTAAAGTCGTGCAGCAATGCACCTATCCCTTGACCGGCATCGGCTGCGTCAAGCGCATCTACACCGACCTGTGTACCTTGGCCTGCACCCCGCAAGGCTTGCGCCTGATCGATGCCGTTCCAGGCCTCAGTCCAGCCGAGCTCGAGCGCATCATCGGACTACCCCTGACCCTTTAACACCATGCTGGCCCCACGCTGAGCCTGGGCTTGAATCGAGATTCAACTTCACCTTTTGACGGAGACATAACCATGAACCATGCTTTCATTTGCGACGCCGTGCGCACCCCCTTTGGCCGCTACGGCGGATCGCTCTCGAGCGTGCGCACCGACGACCTGGGCGCGATTCCCATTCGCGCCCTCATGCAGCGACACCCCAAAGTCGACTGGCAAGCCGTCACCGACGTCATCTACGGTAACGCCAACCAGGCGGGCGAAGACAACCGCAACGTCGCCCACATGGCCAGCTTGCTGGCGGGCCTGCCTTTGGAAGTGCCCGGCGCCACCATCAACCGCTTGTGTGGTTCGGGCCTGGACGCGGTGGGCACCTCGGCGCGCGCCATCCGCAGTGGCGAAGCCGAGTTGATGATCGCCGGCGGCGTCGAGAGCATGAGCCGTGCCCCCTTTGTCATGCCCAAAGCCGAAACTGCCTTCAGCCGCAGCAACGCCGTCTATGACACCACCATCGGTTGGCGCTTCGTCAACAAACTCATGAAAGAAAAATACGGCGTTGACTCCATGCCCGAGACGGCTGAGAACGTCGCCAGCGACTTCAAAATCGAACGCGAAGCCCAAGACCGCATGGCCTTGGCCAGCCAGATGAAGGCCGTGGCGGCACAAAAAGCGGGCTTTTTTGACAGCGAAATCGTGCCCGTCACCATTGCCCAGAAAAAGGGGGACCCCATTGTCGTCTCGAGGGACGAACACCCGCGCGAAACCAGCCTGGAGACCTTGGCCAAACTCAAGGGCGTGGTGCGTCCCGACGGCAGTGTGACCGCCGGCAACGCCAGCGGCGTTAACGACGGCGCTTGCGCCCTGTTGCTGGCCAGCGAGCAAGCCGCTGCGCGCCACGGCCTCACGCCCCGCGCTCGGGTCGTCGGCATGGCCACTGCAGGGGTGCCACCGCGCATCATGGGCATCGGCCCAGCCCCAGCGACCCAAAAGGTGTTGGCCCTGACCGGCCTCAAGCTGGAACAAATCGACGTCATCGAACTCAATGAAGCCTTTGCCGCCCAAGGTCTGGCGGTGTTGCGCCAATTGGGCTTGCGCGACGACGACCCCCGCGTCAACCCCAACGGGGGCGCCATCGCCCTGGGCCACCCGCTGGGGGCCAGCGGCGCGCGGCTGGCCACCACCGCCGTCAACCAACTGCACCGCAGCGGCGGCCGCTATGCCTTGTGCACCATGTGCATAGGCGTCGGCCAAGGCATTGCCGTCATTTTGGAGCGCGTCTGAGTCGCGCTGTGCCTGCGGGTTTTTCCGCTTTTAACCGGTCCGACCCTGCATTCCAATCGTTGATCACTTCATCATCAAGGTCTCATCATGTGGTGTTTTGCTTCCCGACTCTGGCTTAAAGCCCTGGCCCTGTTTTGCCTCAGCACCGCCACCGCCTGGGCGGCCTGGCCCGACAAACCCATCCGCATCGTGGTCGCCTTCCCACCGGGGGCCACCACCGACATCATCGCCCGCGCTTTCAGCGCCCCGCTCAGCGAGGCCCTGGGCCAACCAATCATCATCGAAAACCGCCCTGGCGCGGGCGGCAACATCGCCACCGTCGCGGTCGCGCGCAGCCCTGCCGACGGCTACACCTTCCTGATGCACAGCGTCGCCATTGCGGTCAACCCTTCGCTGTACACCAAGGCCGGCTACGAAATCGGCAAAGACCTGGCCTCGGTGGCCATCGCGGGCGTGTCGCCCAACATCCTCTATGTACATCCCAGCGTCAAAGCGCAGTCGCTGGCCGAACTGCTGGCCTTGGCCAAGACCGAGCGCCTGAGCTACGCCTCATCGGGCAACGGTACCACCACCCACCTCGGCGCCGAGTTGCTGTTTCGCAATCTGGCCAAAGTAGACATCCAGCATGTGCCGTTCTCACCGGCAGCTGCGGCCAATGCGGTGGTCAGCGCTCAGGTGCCCTTGGGTTCGACCTCGATTCCGCCCGTCGTCCAATTGGCCAAAGCGGGCAAAGTCCGCCCCATTGCCGTCACCAGCGCCCGGCGCAGCGGCGCGCTGCCCGAGGTGCCCACCGTGGCCGAGTTGGGCTACCCGGGGTTTGAGTCCAACACCTGGATCGGGGTCTTTGCCCCTGCGGGGACTCCCGAAGACATCTTGCAGCGCGTCAACACCGAAATCAACAAGCTGCTGGCCAGCAAATCGATCGCCGACAACTTTGCCGGTCAATCCCTTGAGGCCGTGCGCATGGATCGCGCTGCCACCGAAGCCTACGTGGCCGCCGAAGCCCGCAAATGGGGTGCCGTCGTCAAAGAAACTGGGGCTCGGGTCGACTGAGTTCAATCTTCATTTCTACTTATAGGGAGTCACTTAACATGGCCAACAAAATCGGATGGATCGGCCTCGGCCGCATGGGCGAAGCCATGGTCAAACTGCTGACCAAAGCCGGCCACGGTGTCGATGTCTGGAACCGCACCCGCAGCAAGGCCGAGCCACTGGCCGAATACGGCG
>CAYMJT010000064.1:591-14891 GCA_964390775.1 uncultured Bordetella sp. | reverse complement strand
GCGCGTTGGCGGCTCATTGATTTAAAACCTGTTCTATTTCGAGCGGGCTCAAAAGCCGGGTTGGGATCAGCTCGCCAGCGAGCACGTGCCCGCTGCCCAGCAAGGCGCGGGGCTGGCGCCCATAAACGCGCACCAAGTCATGGTTAGGCCAGGGGCCGCGACGGCGTAGACCACTTAAAAATCGGCCCGCCTCGGCCTGTTCCAACTCGATGGCTGGGGCCTCAGAGAGTAAAACCTCGATGGGCAACAAGGACGCCAGTCGCTGTGACTCGTCCATCTCGCCCAATTGCTCCAGGGTGATGCAGGCGTTGATGTCAAAGTCTCCAGTGGCGACGCGGTGCAACATCGACAAATGCCCGCCACAACCCAGTTGCTCGGCGATGTCTTCGCCCAAGGTGCGGATATAAGTGCCTTTCGAGCAACGCACACGCAGCCGAATGTGGGGCGTGTCGCCACTGAGCTGCGCCTCAAGCAACTCCAGAGCACTGATGCGTACCCGACGAGATGCACGATCGATGCTCAAGCCCTGGCGGGCATACTCGTACAAGGCCTTACCGTCTTTTTTCAAGGCGCTGTACATGGGCGGCACTTGATCGATCTCGCCCGTATGGGCATCGAGGACCTCGACCAGTTGCCCCAGGCTGCAACGCACTTCGCGCCGCTCCAGAACCTCGCCCTCGACGTCCCCAGTGCTGGTACGCACCCCCAGGGCAACGGTGGTTTCGTAGGTTTTGTCGGCGTCCAGATGCGTTTGGCTGAATTTGGTGGCAGCCCCAAAGCACAAAGGCAAAACCCCGGTGGCCAGTGGATCCAGGGTGCCGGTATGTCCAGTTTTTTCAGCGCGCAACAGCCACTTGGCTTTTTGCAAAGCCTGATTGCTGGACATGCCCAGCGGTTTATCGAGCAACAACACCCCATGCACAGGGCGCCGCTGCACCCGGGTGCGTGGCGCGTTCATGGAAGTTAATCTTTGGAGCGTGAGGCGACCGCTTTGGCGATCAGGGCATTGAGGTCGGCTGCCCGCTCGGGCGTGCGGTCGAAAACAAAATGCAAGGTAGGCACGGTATGTATGTGCAGGCGCTTGAACAAGGCATTGCGTAAAAATCCGGCGGCCTGGTTCAGGCCCTCACCAGCCTGCTCGGGATCACCACTCATGACACTAAAAAATACTTTGGCGTGGGCATAGTCGGGCGTCACCTCAACCGCTTGCAAGGTGACCAGTCCCACCCGGGGGTCCTTCACCTCGCGAGCGATGAGCTCGGATAAATCGCGCTGAATCTGGTCAGCAATGCGAAACGAGCGATTCGGTGCGACTGATTTCCTCACAGCGAACGGGCCACTTCCTTGATTTCAAAGAACTCCAACTGGTCGCCTTCGGCGATGTCGTTGTAGCCCTTGATGTTCAAGCCGCACTCGAAACCTTCCTTGACCTCACGTACATCGTCCTTGAAGCGCTTGAGGCTTTCGAGTTCGCCGGTGAAAATAACCACGTTGTCGCGCAACAAGCGCAAGCGGGCCGAACGACGCACCAGACCAGAGGTAACCATACAACCCGCAATCGATCCGATCTTGCTGACGCGGAACACCTGGCGAATTTCGGCATTGCCGATGATTTCTTCTTTTTTGTCGGGCGTCAGCATGCCGGACATGGCGGCCTTGATCTCGTCGACGGCGTCGTAGATGATGTTGTAGTAACGAATCTCGATGCCGTTGCCTTCAGCCAGTTTGCGAGCCCCCGCATCGGCGCGGGTGTTAAAACCGATGATGACGGCCTTGGAGGCTATGGCCAGGTTGATGTCGCTTTCGCTGATACCGCCCACGGCAGCATACACCACCTGCACCTTGATTTCGTCGTTGGACAACTTGAGCAAAGAGGCCGACAGAGCCTCTTGCGAGCCCTGCACGTCGGCCTTGATGATGATGGGCAAAGACTTGACTTCGCCAGAGGCCATGTCCGAGAACATGTTTTCCAGTTTTGCGGCTTGTTGCTGAGCCAACTTGGTGTTGCGGAACTTTCCAGCACGGTAGGTGGCGATTTCGCGCGCGCGGCGCTCGTCAGCCAAGACCATGAACTCGTCGCCTGCTTGCGGCACATCGGCCAAACCCTGAATCTCGACCGGTATTGAAGGACCCGCCGCCTTGATCGGACGGCCATTTTCATCGAGCATGGCGCGCACGCGGCCATAAGTTTGTCCCACCAGCACCACGTCGCCCGTTTTGAGCGTGCCAGACTGCACCAACACGGTGGCCACGGGACCTCGCCCTTTGTCGAGTTGGGCTTCGATCACCAGACCTTTGGCCATGGCGTCTTGCGGCGCTTTGAGTTCGAGCACTTCGGCTTGCAACAAGACTTGCTCGAGCAAATCGTCAATGCCCTGACCCGTTTTGGCCGAGACCGGCACAAAAGGTGAATCGCCGCCGAAGTCTTCGGGCACCACTTCTTCGGCCACCAGTTCTCCCTTAAGGCGGTCGGGATTGGCTTCGGGTTTATCGATTTTGTTCATGGCCACCACAATGGGAACACCAGCCGCCTTGGCGTGCTTGATGGCTTCGCGTGTTTGCGGCATAACCCCGTCATCGGCAGCGACCACCAGGACCACAATGTCGGTGGCTTTGGCACCACGGGCCCGCATGGCGGTGAAGGCCTCGTGGCCAGGGGTGTCTAGGAAAGTAACCACACCCCTGGGAGTGTCCACATGATAGGCCCCAATGTGCTGGGTGATACCGCCGGCTTCGCCAGCAGCCACTTTGGCGCGTCGGATGTAGTCGAGCAACGAGGTCTTGCCATGATCGACGTGACCCATCACCGTGACCACAGGGGCACGGGGCAGTGACTCGGCATGATGGGCCGAGGATTCTTCTTCGGTGAAGGCCTCGGGGTCATCCAGCGCCGCCACTATGGCCTTGTGGCCCATCTCTTCGACCACAATCATGGCCGTGTCTTGATCCAGCGGTTGGTTGATGGTGACCATCTGACCCAGCTTCATCAGGTGCTTAATGACCTCAGAGGCCTTGACGGCCATTTTGTGGGCCAATTCGGCCACAGTGATGGTCTCGGGCACATGAACCTCAATGACCCTGGCTTCGGCGGGTTGCACCACCACAGGGGTCTCTTCGCGGTCTTTGTCGCGGCGACCTCTGGGGCCACTGCGCCAGCCGTTTCTGGAGTTACCAGCCAGGGTGTCGCCCCGGGTTTTGATTTCTTTTTTCTTGGCTGGGTCATCGGCCCAACTCGAAGACAGTTTGGCGCTCTTGACTTCTTTGCCAGCCCCAGGGGCAGACGTGGGGGCTGAGCTGGCCGGTTTTTTGTCGGCCTTTTTATCAGTACCAGCGGGCTTGTGCAGGGTGCCTTTGGCCGCAGAGGCAGTCGGTTCCTCGGTTTTTTTGGCGACCAACACCTTTTTCGGTGTGCTCATCATGGCACGGATGGCTTCGGCCTCGGCCAGGGCTTTGCGACGGCGGTCTTCCAGTTCACGGGCCCGCTCGGCCTCGTCTTTGGCTTCGGCGGCAGCCTTGGCCTGACGCTCCTGAGCCGCTCGTTCGGCCTGTACGCGTTGCGCTTGGGCATCGGCTTGAGCGCGCGCCTCGTCGGCGGGTAATGGGGCAGCTGCGTCGCCGCCTGGTCGGTCCTCGCTTTGGGTTTGGGCTGCGCGCTGGGCCTCTTGCTCTTGTACCAAGGCGCGATCACGCGCCTCTTGCTCTTCGCGCAAACGCCGCTTTTCGGCCAGTTCTTCTTCCTGCCGCCGAATCAGTTCGGCCTGGCGACGCGCTTCTTCCTCGCGGCGTGCCAGCTCGGCCTGGTCGATGACCGGGCTGGGCGGGGCTTCGGTCTCGGCAGACTTGGAAGCACCTTCGGCTTCATCGCGCTGAATGAAGGTGCGCTTCTTGCGCACCTCGACCTGAATCGTGCGTGCCTTGCCGGTGGCGTCGGCCTGCTTGATTTCGGTCGTCGATTTCTTGACCAGGGTGATCTTTTTGCGCTCACCGCTGCCGGTACCGTGACTGGCTTGCAGATATCCCAACAATTTTTGTTTGTCGGCATCGGTCAGCACATCTTGCTCACCTTGCTTGGATACCCCCGCAGCTTGCAGTTGCTGCAGCAGCACGTTGGTTGATTTTTTGAGTTCCGAGGCTAACTCGGCGACGGTGGTTTGGGTCATGCTGGTGATTCCTCCTGGACATCTCAGGCTTGACCCGCAAACCAATGTTCGCGAGCTTTGATGATGACGGCCCTGGCCTCTTCTTCGTCTTGACCGGTGATTTCCACCAGTTCGTCGATGGCCAAATCGGCCAGGTCGTCGCGGGTGTGTATGCCCGACTCGGCCAATTTGGCGATCAGGGCTGGCGTTAACACATCGAGGTCACGCAGGTTCTGAGACACCTCTTCCACATTCTCTTCGCGAGCAATCTCCATGGTCAGCAAGGCGTCTTTGGCCCGTGCGCGTAACTCGTTGACGGTGTCTTCGTCAAAGCTCTCGATGTCGAGCATTTCTTGCAAGGGCACATAAGCGACTTCCTCCAGACTGGTGAAGCCTTCTTGAATCAGGATATCGGCCACTTCCTCGTCGACATCGAGGCGCGACATGAACAACTCACGGATGGCCTCGGTCTCAGAGGCCTGTTTCTGCGCCGATTCGGCGGCGTCCATGATGTTGATCTTCCAACCCGTCAACATCGAGGCCAGGCGCACGTTTTGGCCGCCACGACCGATGGCGATGGCCAGGTTTTCTTCGTCGACCACCACGTCCATGGCGTGTTTTTCTTCATCGACCACGATCGAACTCACATTGGCTGGGGCCAAGGCACCAATCACAAACTGCGCCGGATCGTCGCTCCACAACACAATATCGACCTTTTCGCCAGCCAACTCGTTGGTCACCGCATTGACGCGGGTGCCGCGCACACCGACACAGGTACCGATGGGGTCAACCCGCTTGTCGTGCGAAATCACAGCAATCTTGGCACGCGAACCGGCGTCACGGGCGCACGATTTGATCTCTAGCAAGCCCTGTTCAATTTCGGGCACTTCCTGACGGAACAGTTCGATCATGAATTCGGGGGCAGAGCGCGACAAAATGATCGGCGCACCACGCAGCGTGGCGTCGACTTCCATGATCATGGCGCGCACCCGGTCGCCGTTGCGCAGGTTTTCCTTTGGAATCATTTCGCCACGGCGCAGGCGTCCTTCAACACGGCCACTCTCGACGATGATGTCGCCTTTGTCCATACGCTTGACGGTGCCCACAAAAATTTTGTCGCCACGTGACATGAATTCATTGAGCAGCATTTCGCGCTCGGCATCGCGAATTTTTTGCAAAATCACCTGCTTGGCAGCCATGGCGCCAATGCGTCCAATCGGGAGCGATTCGACCGATTCTTCGATGTACTCACCCTCTTCGACATCAGCCACACGTTCGCGGGCGTCCATCAGCATCTCTTCGGCATCGGGGTTTTGCAAACCGGCTTCATCGGGCACCACCAACCAGCGCCGGAAGGTCTCGTATTCGCCCGTATCGCGATTCATGGCGACCCGAATATCCACCTCGCCCTCATAGAGCTTTTTGGTGGCTTGGGCCAAGGCGGCCTCAACGGCACCGAACACGACATCGTGCTCGACGTTTTTCTCACGGGCAATGGCCTCGACCAACATCAACATTTCACGGTTCATCATGCGCTCCTGCTTGCTCCAGCTTGGGGTCGGCCTGCCGACGCCCTTTGAAATCGACGATAGGGGCCAATCGGGCCTCTTTAAGCTCGTCCAATCTAAACCCCAGCACCTGCATCGGTGCTGGCTCTTTTTTACGACTCACGCGCGCCCCCGGCTTGGTGGCCGGCTCGTCGCGCCAACTGATTTGCCACTGACCCGTGGTCAATGCGGGTTCGAGCAGGCCACGGAATTTTTTGCGCTGCGCCGACACCACCCCCCCCGCTGCGCTACCCAAGGGTTGGCGCAGCGTAAGGTCGATCACCTGACCACTAAAGCGCTGGAAATCAGACTCCGAACGCAAGGGCCGGTCGATGCCTGGCGAGGACACTTCCAGACGTCGGTATTCAAGCCCTTCGACTTCGAGGGCGTACTGCAGTTGGCGGGTGACTTTTTCGCAGTCTTCCACTTGCACAAAACGCTCTGGCGATCCGGGTTGCCAAGGCCAGTCGATGGTCACGCGCAGCAATCCCCCGGCCGATCTCTCGGTCTCGATCAACTCGAAGCCTAAGCCGCGAGCGGTTTGCTGTGCCAGTTCCTGAAAGCTCATAGGGCAATGTGTTTGGACCAAAAAAAACGGGCGGTGAACACCCGCCCGTTTGGTCGTTTCAGCCATTATAGCCCATAAATGGTTGATTTGCAAAGGGTTATGGACTCTATGTGCCTCCCAGGGCAGCCCGGATCAGCGTAACCGTATAAGGGTCACGGGGCCGATCGAGCACCTCTGCGGCATCGCCCTGCTCGACCACCTGGCCGTGACGCAAAACCAGCACTCGGTGGGCCATGGCCCGCACCACCGCCAAATCGTGGGTGATCAGTACATAGGTGAGCAGCCGATTTTTTTGTAATTGCTGTAAAAGTTCTAATATTTGGCGCTGAATCGACACATCCAGGGCACTGGTGGGTTCGTCCAGCACCAACACCTCGGGTTGGGTGATCAGAGCCCGGGCAATCGCCAGGCGTTGCCGTTGTCCCCCTGAGAACTCGTGTGGATAGCGTTGCAACAAGCCAGGGAACTGCGTTTCGCTCAGGCCCACTTCGTTCAAAATGGCCTTGGCCTGCGCTTCCCGCTGGAACAGGTCCAGCTCGGGTCGATGCACCCGCAGCCCCTCAGCCACAATCTCGCCGACGGTCATGCGCGGCGACAGCGAAGAAAACGGGTCTTGAAACACCACTTGAATTCGCCGGCGCAGGGCCAGTGCAGCGCGAGCGCGCTGGGGCCACGACTCGCCCCATAGACTCAGCTGGCCGCCGTGGGCCTGCAAGCCCAATAAAGCCAAGGCCAGGGTCGACTTGCCCGAGCCGGACTCACCCACCACGCCCAGGGTTTGGCCTTGGCGCAGCTCAAAGTCGACCCCAGACAGCGCACGAAAACGGGCCGAGGCGAACCAGCCGCGCCACCCGGGGCGCTTGACGGGATAGTCCACCGTCAAGCCCTGAGCTTGCCCCAGCAAGGGGTCGTCACTCGGGGCGCGCACGTCGCGCACCGGTACGCTTTGCACCAGCTTTTGGGTATAGACGTGTTGCGGCCGAGTCAGAACCCGTTGCACCGAGCCGCTCTCGACACAATGGCCGTTCTCCATGACCAACACCCGGTCGGCGAATTGACGCACCATCGGCAGATCGTGCGTGATCAAAATGACGGCCAAACCATGCTCGCGCTGGGCCTGCGTCAGCAAGTCCAGAATTTGTCCGCGCAAAGACACATCGAGTGCCGTCGTCGGTTCATCGGCCAGCAGCAGTCGCGGCTGAGCCGACAAAGCCATGGCGATCATGGCGCGTTGGCGCTGGCCGCCCGAGAATTGGTGCGGAAATTGTTGGGCCTTTTGAGGCGCGTCGGGCAAACCGGTGCGTTCCAGCCAAGCAATGGCCTCACGCCAGGCTTGGGCACGGGTCAGGCCGCGCTTGAGTTCGAGCACTTCGGCGATTTGATCGCCCACGCTAAAGAGGGGATTGAGCGCCGTCATGGGCTCTTGGAACACCATACCGATTTCGCTACCACGCACACCGCGCAAGCGCGGCAAATTCATCCGCAACAAGTCTTCGCCTTGCCACAGGGCACGCCCGCTGATCACCGCTCCTTGCACCAGCCTGAGTAAGCTCAGGGCCGACACCGATTTACCAGATCCAGACTCGCCCACCAGGGCCAGCTTTTCACCGGCTTCGATCCCAAATTCCAGGCCGTGCACGACTTCGCGCCCGGCAAATGCGACTCGCAAGCGTTCGACCTCGAGCAAACTCATGATTGCACCTCGCTGTCGGCCAGGCGCGGGTCGAGGGCGTTGCGCAGCGCATCGCCCATGAAGGTCAACAGCAACAAAGTGAACACCAGCAAGGCAAAGGTCGACATCGAGATCCACCAGGCGTCGATATTGGTCTTGCCTTGGGCCAACATTTCACCCAGGCTGGGGGTGCCTGGAGGCACGCCCAAGCCCAAAAAATCGAGGCTGGTCAAAGCCAGAATGGCCGCGCTCATGCGAAACGGCAAAAACGTGACGACCGGCGTCAGGCTGTTGGGTAGCACATGACGCCAGATGATCTGGGCATGACTCAGGCCCAAGGCGCGTGCGGCACGCACATAGTCGAGCTGGCGATTACGCAAAAACTCGGCCCGCACATAGTCTGACAAGCCCATCCAGCCAAACAAGCTGAGCAAGATCAGCAACAGGGCCACACTGGGCTCAAAGACGGCCGAGAAAATAATGAGCAAATACAACTCGGGCATGGCGCTCCAGATTTCGATGAAACGCTGCATGGCCAAATCGGTCTTGCCGCCAAAGTAGCCTTGGATGGCGCCTGTGATCACCCCCAACAAAGTGCCGGTCAAGGTCAAAGCCAGCGCAAAAACAATCGAGATCCGAAACCCGTAGAGCAATCGGGCCAGCACATCACGGCCCCGGTCATCGGTGCCCAGCCAATTGTCAGCGGAGGGTCCGGATGGATTGGGTTCTTTGGCAAAGTAATTCAGCGTGGTGTGGTGGTAAGGGTTGAGCGGGAACAGTGCCCAATTGCCGTCACGGGCCAATTGCTGGCGAATGAATGGGTCGAGATAGTCGGTAGGGGTCTGGAAATCACCGCCAAAGGCGGTCTCGGGCGGGTTGTTCAAAATCGGAACATGCCATTGGCCCTGGTATCGCACCAGTAGCGGTTTGTCATTGCATACCAACTCAGCCATCAGACTGAGAGCAAACAGGCCCAGGAAAAGCCACAAGCTGACCCAGCCCAGGCGATGGCGGCTAAAGCGAGCCCAAGCGCGGCGCACAGGAGAGGGGCTGACGGTCTTCATCAATCAAATTTCACACGTGGATCGACCCAGACATAGCAAAGGTCGCTGATGAGCTTGGTGACCAAGCCGATCAAGGTAAACAAATACAAGGTACCAAGCACCACCGGGTAGTCGCGTTTCATGACGCTTTCATAACCCAGCAGGCCCAGTCCGTCGAGCGAAAACAGGGTCTCGATCAACAATGAACCGGTGAAAAATGCGCCCACAAAAGCGGCCGGGAAACCCGTCACCAGCGGTATCAGGGCGTTGCGCATCACATGGCGATACAGGACCCGGCGTTCGCTCAACCCCTTGGCACGGGCGGTGACCACATATTGCTTGCGAATTTCCTCCAGAAAGGCGTTTTTGGTCAGCATCGTGGTCACGGCAAAGGCGCCCAACACACTGGCCGTCACTGGCAAAGTGATGTGCCATAAGTAGTCGACCACCTTGGCCCCCCAGCTGAGTTGATCCCAGTTGCTCGAAGTCAGGCCGCGCAGGGGGAACCATTGCAGTTGTCCGCCAAAGATCACCAACAGCGCTACCCCCAACACAAACCCGGGGATGGCATAGCCGATCAACACAACCAGGCTGCTTAGCGTGTCAAAACGTGTGCCGGCCCGCACCGCCTTGGCGATGCCCAGCGGCACCGAGATGAGGTAGCTCAGAAAAAATGTCCACAAGCCCAAGCTGACCGAGACCGGCAATTTTTCGCGCACCAACTCCCAGACCGATTTGGGCTGGTAAAAGCTCTGCCCCAGATCAAAGCGGGCGAACTGGCTCAGCATCATCCAAAAGCGTTCGCTGGCGGGCTTGTCAAAGCCGTAGAGGGCCTTGATCTCTTCGATGCGTTTGGCATCCACACCCTGACGTCCCCGATAGCCTGCCCCACCCGAGGCACTGCCCTCACCGCCCGAGTCGCGGCCTTGCAATTGCGCCACCATTTGCTCGACCGGACCGCCCGGAACAAACTGCACCACCACAAAGGTCAACAACAAAACCCCCAGCAAAGTGGGAATCATGAGCAACAAACGCTTGAGGGTATAGAGCCACATGGTCAGCGCCCCTGTACGGCATCGCTGGACCACCAAGTCGAGGTGGCCCAGGGTTCGGGTTGGTAATAGGTTGGCAACTGCGCCGGCTGTACAAAGCGAGCGGCCCGCCAAGCGACCCGATGCACACTGCCGTACCAGTGAGGAATGGCGTAGTGCCCAAATCGCAGCACCCGATCAAGGGCGCGCAAAGACGCCGTCAACTGGCCTCGTGTGGTGGCCGAGATGACCTGCTGCAAAAGTGCGTCCACGGCCGGGTCGGACACCCCCATCAAATTGCCCGAGCCCTCGGTGCGCGCGGCCGCACTGCCAAAGCGTTCGAGCAATTCGGTGCCAGGGGCTTCGCTGCCCACCGTGCGGTTGCTGATGACCTCGAAATCAAACACATCGAGGCGTTTTTGTAGCACGGCGAAATCAACCACCCTGATTTGAACTTTGATGCCCAGCTTCTCCAGGTTCTTGGCCATGGGCGTCACTACCCGCGACATGGAACCCGAGTTGTCTAAAAACTCGAGGGTAAAGGGCTGCCCCTGGGCGTTGCGTAGCGCACCATCGCGATAAGTCCAACCGGCTTGGGCCAACAAATCACGCGCACGACGCAAATGGTCGCGCAAAGTGTGGCCTGAGGCGGGGTCCAGTGAGGTCACTGGCGGCAAAGGCACCGACTGCGTGAAGACGACCGTGGGCAACTGGCCCCTGAGGGGTTCGAGCAAAGCCAGCTCGTCGGCCCCTGGCAAACCTTTGGCCTCGAAAGGACTGCCCACAAAGTAGCCCCGCACCCGGGCGTAAGCGTTGTAGAACAACTGGCGATTCATCCACTCGTAGTCCATGCTCAGGGCCAGGGCCTCGCGCACTCGGGGATCTGCCAATTTGGGCAAGCGCGTATTGAGCAAAAAGCCCTGAAAATCACCCGCATTGCCGTGAGGCAACTCGCGTTTGATCAATTCGCCCCGATCAAAAGCACGACCACTGTAGTTGCGTGCCCACTCGCGGGCGATGAAGGCCTGGATGAAATCGAATTCGCCCGCTTTGAAGGCTTCCAGTTGGGCCGTATTGTCTTTGTAGAGGCGATAAGTGATGCGCTCGAAATTGAACATGCCACGACGCACTGGCAAGTCACGCGCCCAGTAATTCGGATCGCGCTGATAGGTGATGTCGCGACCAAAATCGACTTTGCCAATGCGGTAGGGGCCACTGGCCATGGGGGTGTCGGTGACGATTTGATCCAAGGGCTTTCCCGCGCCCCAACGGCTGGAGAAGACCGGCATGGACCCCACGATCAGGGGCAACTCGGGGTTGACGCGCTTGAAGTCAAAGCGCACGCTGCGCTCACCCAATACCACCACCCGGGCCACTTCGCCATACATGGTGCGAAATTGGGGCGCCGCTTGTGGGCTGACCAGTTGATCGAATGAATGTTTGACATCCAGTGCCAGCACCGGCGAGCCGTCATGAAAACGCGCCTGCGGGTGCAATCGAAAGCTGACCGAGAGTCGATCTGGGGCGACGCTCACGTCTTCGGCCAATAGACCATAGGCTGTGGTTGGCTCGTCCATATTGCCAGTCAGAAGAGACTCGAAAACCAGCCAGCCCAGCCCTGGCGGGGCCGTGCCTTTGAGCGTGAATGGGTTGTATTTGTCAAAACTGCTGGCCCGCGTGGGGGCCACCAGACGCATCTCGCCGCCTTTGGGGGCCTTGGGGTTGACATGGGCAAAATGGGTGAAGTCGGGGGGGTATTTGATGTCGCCAAATTGGCCGTAGGCATGCGCGGCCCAGACCGAGGCTGGCCCCCCAAACGCCACCCAAACGACCATGGCCAGGCCAGCCTGCCACATTGTTTTTTTCAAGTCCTGCCAACGCATGCGACAATTCTGCTTCATTTTTTGCACGGAGACGCCCCATGTCCACAAAGACTGGCTTTTTGGCCGGGAAAAAGCTGTTGATCACCGGAGTTTTGTCGAATCGCTCCATCGCGTATGGCATTGCCCGCGCTTGCTACAACCAGGGCGCCGAGTTGGCC
The DNA here is from genome assembly GCA_964390775.1 of uncultured Bordetella sp. Lineage (GTDB taxonomy): Bacteria > Pseudomonadota > Gammaproteobacteria > Burkholderiales > Burkholderiaceae_C > Limnohabitans. The sequence goes on along the minus strand of CAYMJT010000064.1, from coordinate 2,850 downwards.
TTCAGCTATGTGGGTGAGCGCTTCAAGGACCGCATCACCGAGTTTGCCGCCGACTTTGACTCAAAGCTGGTGTTTGACTGCGACGTCGGCTCGGATGAGCAAATCACACGATTGTTCACAGACCTGTCCGCCCACTGGCCACGGTTTGACGGCTTTGTCCACGCCATCGGCTTTGCGCCGCGCGAGGCCATTGCGGGCGATTTTCTGGAAGGACTAAGCCGTGAGGGCTATCAGATTGCCCACGACATCAGCGCCTACAGCTTTCCAGCCATGGCCAAAGCAGCATTGCCCATGCTCAATGACAACGCTGCGGTGCTGACCCTGTCTTATTTGGGGGCTTTGCGCATGGTGCCCAACTACAACACCATGGGGCTGGCCAAAGCCTCGCTCGAAGCGTCGGTGCGCTATTTGGCCGAATCGCTGGGTGCGCAAAAACGCGGCCTGCGGGCCAACGGCATCAGTGCCGGTCCGATCAAGACATTGGCTGCCAGCGGTATCAAGGGCTTTGGCAAGATTCTGAGCGTGGTGGCCGAGGCCTCACCGATCAGGCGCAATGTCAGCATTGACGATGTCGGCAATGTGGCGGCGTTTTTACTCAGCGATCTGGCTGCCGGCGTGACCGCCGAAATCACTTATGTGGACGGCGGCTTCAGCCAGGTGGTTGGCGGCATTGCCGAGTGACCCCAAACTCAACTTTGCATCCAGGTGTGGTGATGCAGATTAGTCTTTGACGCAGTCGGCAAAATAGTGCTTTTTGCCGTCGTCGTCCACCAGTTCCACCAGTCCATGGATGTCGGTTTCAAAGCCGGGGCATTTCTGGTTGAACTCGCGCGCAAACTTCAGATAGTCGACGATCTTGCGATTGAACACTTCGCCCGGAATGAGCAGCGGAATGCCAGGTGGATACGGCGTGACCAGCCCCACCGTGATGCGCCCTTCCAGATCATCAATTGCGACGCGTTCGGTTTTGCGCTGGGCAATGCGGGCATACGCATCGGCGGGTGTCATGGCCGGGGTCAAATCTGACAAATACATCTCGGTGGTCAGTCGGGCGATGTCGTAGCGCGCGTACAGCTGGTGCACATGCTGGCACAGATCCCGCAGCCCCATGCGCTCGTAGCGTGGGTGCTTGGCGCAGAACTCGGGCATGATGCGCCACATGGGCTGGTTCTTGGCGTAGTCGTCTTTGAATTGTTGCAAGGCCGTCAGCAAGGTATTCCAGCGGCCCTTGGTGATGCCGATGGTGAACATGATGAAGAAGCTGTAGAGGCCGGTTTTTTCCACCACCACGCCGTGCTCATTGAGAAACTTGCTGACAATGGCGGCCGGGATGCCGGTTTTGTCGAACTTGCCGTCCAGGCTCATGCCCGGGGTCACGATGGTCGACTTGATCGGGTCGAGCATATTGAAATCGTCGGCCAGTTGTTGCCCAAAACCGTGCCACTTGCCGCTGCGCTTGCGCGGGTCGTTGTGCAAGACCCAATGCTCGGCCCGACCCAGACCTTCTTCAGGAATTTTCTCGGGGCCCCAGACCTTGAACCACCAGTCTTGACCGTATTCTTCGTCGACCTTGCGCATGGCGCGGCGGAAATCGAGTGCCTCTTGAATACTCTCTTCAACCAGCGCAGTGCCACCGGGCGGCTCCATCATCGCGGCGGCCACGTCGCAACTGGCAATCACGCTGTACTGCGGACTGGTACTGGTGTGCATCAAATAGGCTTCGTTGAAGAGGTGCCGGTCCAGCTTTTGCTTTTGGGCGTCTTGCACCAGCACATGGCTGGCCTGGCTGATACCGGCCAGCAATTTGTGGATCGACTGCGTGGCATAGACCATGGTGTGCTGCGGGCGGCCCCGCTTTTTACCCATGGCATGGTAGGTGCCATAAAAGGGGTGAAAGGCCGCGTGCGGCAGCCAGGCTTCATCAAAATGCAGGTTCTCGACATAGCCGTCCAGCATTTGCTTGATGGTCTCGGTGTTGTAGAGCACTCCGTCGTAGGTTGATTGGGTCAGGGTCAGGATGCGCGGCTTGATCTTTTTGGCGTCGACCCCTTTGAGCAAGGGATTGGCCTTGATCTTGGCCTGAATCGAGGCCGGCTCGAACTCGCTTTTGGGAATCGGGCCGATGATGCCGAAATGATTGCGGGTGGGCTTGAGGAACACCGGCACCGCCCCCGTCATGATGATGGCGTGCAGCACCGACTTGTGGCAATTGCGATCGACCACCACCACATCACCAGGAGCGACCGCGTGGTGCCAGAC
>CAYMJT010000064.1:191-581 GCA_964390775.1 uncultured Bordetella sp. | reverse complement strand
ATCTTGTTCGAGGTGCTGGTGCCGTTGGTGACAAAGAAACAATGGTCGGCATTGAAAATACGGGCGGCGTTGCGCTCGCTCTCGCCGATGGCACCGTTGTGATCGAGCAATTGGCCCAGTTCTTCGACCGCGTTGCACACGTCGGCGCGCAACATGTTCTCGCCGTAGAACTGATGGTACATCTGACCGATCGGGCTTTTCAAAAAAGCCACGCCGCCCGAGTGACCCGGACAGTGCCAGGAATATGAGCCGTCCTCGGCGTAATCGAGCAAGGCCCGAAAGAACGGGGGCTGCAAGCCTTCCAGATAACTCTTGGCTTCGCGAATGATGTGCCGGGCCACAAATTCGGGCGTGTCCTCGAACATGTGGATGAAACCGTGCAACTCGCGC
>CAYMJT010000064.1:0-168 GCA_964390775.1 uncultured Bordetella sp. | reverse complement strand
GATTGAGCACCGCCGGGTCCAGATCGGGCCCGGGGGTGAATTCCTCGTCATCAATCGACAAAATAAAGGTGCTGGCGCGCGACTGCTGCTGGGCGAACTGACTCAAATCACCATAGCTGGTCACCCCCAAAACCTCAAAGCCCTCGGACTCGATGGCCTGCGCCAGGG
>CAYMJT010000063.1:0-14943 GCA_964390775.1 uncultured Bordetella sp. | reverse complement strand
GCAACACCACCGAGGATGACACCGGTTCGCATGTGGTTTGCGCCCGAGTGACCGATGAATTTTTGCGCTTCAGTCTGCAAGTGGGTAACGACCTCAGCACCCCGCGCCCCGAATACCGATTCAAGGGCTTGCAAGCCGGGGACCGCTGGTGCGTTTGCGCCCTGCGTTGGCGTGAGGCTTTGTTGGCTGGCGTGGCCCCGCCCGTGGTGCTGGAAGCCACGCATCAAAAAGTGCTGGATTTTGTGAGCCTCGAGCAATTGCAGGCGCACGCCTACAAAAGGGCCTCTTCGGGCTGAGTGAAGCGACGCAGGGCTGGCCTTAAACCCGCAGCAAGTGCGCCACAGCGCCCAACAGGCCACACAGCAGCACCGTGCGCGCCACACTGGTCCGGCGCCAGACCAGCAGAGCCAAGGCCACCAGCAGAACAAATAAGGCCCAGCCATCGGGCCAGGCGCTCAGACCCGATGGCCACAGCGCGTGCTGCGCAAACTGCAAGCCCAATTGGGCCATGACTCCCACCACCACCGCGCCGATGGCTTGCAAGGGCGCATTAAAGCCCAGACGCCCCCGCGTCGCCTCGACCCAAGGGCCGCCGACCAGAATAAAAACAAAGGACGGCAAGAAGGTGAAAAAAGTCGCCACCGCGCTGGCCAACCATGCGCCAGCCCATAAAGCCTCTGGCCCCAATGCTTGCTGTGACCAACCGCCCAAAAAACCGACAAAGGCGACGATCATGATTAAGGGACCTGGGGTCGTTTCCCCCAGCGCCATGCCGTCCATCATTTGCGCCGCACTCAGCCAGCCTTGGACTTGTACCGCCTCTTGTTGAACATAGGGCAAGACCGCATAGGCACCGCCAAACGTCACCAGCGCCGCCTTCGAAAAAAACCAGCCCATTTGGGTCAGCACATGACCACTGCCGTAGTGAAGCATCAGCATCAGCAAAGGCACCAGGGCCAGCATCACACCCAGTAACAAGGTGCGCAGAGCCCGACGGCCCTGCCACAGGGCATGGGCGGGCAAGGGGCTGTCGTCAGCAATCAAGGGGGCTGCCGTTGCCGGACTGGCGGCTCCCGGCTGGCTGGCGACCTGCGCGTGCGAGATGGGGGCGTCCAGCCAGCCTGGGCGCCAGCGTCCCACGCCGACTCCGACCAGTGCGGCGACCAAGACCAGCCAGGGAAAATCGATCCGGCCCCAAAGCACAGCCCCCAGCGCAAGGACAGCCAAGGCCAGCTTCCAGGGTTTTTGAAGGGTGCGGCGGGCCAGTCGGGTGGCGGTCACGGCCACCACGGCCACCACGGCGGGTTGCAGACTGGCAAAGACGGCTGCCACCCAGGGCAACTGACCGTAGCGCACATAAACATACGACAAGGCCACCAAAATGAACCAGGAGGGCAAGACGAACAAGACACCCGCCACAATACCGCCCCAGGTGCGGTGCATCAACCAGCCCAGATACGTGGCCAGCTGTTGCGCCTCGGGGCCAGGTAACACCATGCAGTAATTCAAGGCATGCAAAAAGCGCTGCTCCGAGACCCAGCGCTGGCGCTGCACAATCTCAGCGTGCATGAGGGCGATCTGTCCCGCCGGTCCGCCAAAGCTGATGAAACCGAGTTTCAGCCAAAAACGCCAGGCCTGGCCCCAAGGTACGGCTGGGTTCATCACAAGCGCGGGAAAGCGCGATAGCCTTCGGCCCGACTGGCTTGCGCTTTGGGTATGCCATCGTCGCCCACGGGCAGCACCGGCAACACGGCATTGACTTGACCGGTGCCCGAGGCCCCAAAGTAGGGGGTCAGAATTTCGGCGCATCCGGTGTAGCTCGACCAACCCAAGGCGCCCAACAACATGGCAGTGTCGTGCATAAAGCCCTCGCCGTGGCCCTTGACCGCATACTCGGGCAACATGCCACAAAACTCAGCCCATTGACCTTGTTGCCACATCTGGAGCACATCGTGGTCCATGCGTTCAAGCAAGGTGCTCCACACCTTGAAGGCATAGGTGGGTGCCAGGCCGTTTTGGGCAAATCGGTGGCTGAGCGATCCACTGGCCAGAAACGCGACAGTGCCGTCGTAATGGTCCTCGACCGCGCGTCGCATGGCCCAACCCAAGCGGGCACTGTCGTCGAGATAGTGCGAGGTGCACAGCGCCGAGACTGACACGACCTTGAAATATTGGTCGGCGTTCATGAACCGCATCGGCACCAAGGTACCGTATTCGGGTTGCAAACTGGTGCGGTCATGGGCCAGGGTTTCAACGCCCATTTGGTTGCAAGTCCGGGCCAACAAATGTCCCAACTCGGGGTTGCCTTTGGCCTCGAAAGCCATATTGCTGATGAAGTGCGGCAACTCGTTGCTGGTGTAGACACCCTTGAAGTGAGGGGCGCAATTGATGTGGTAATTGGCATTGACCAGCCAGTGGGTGTCAAAGACCACCAGCGTGTCGACACCGGCCTGACGACAGCGGCGCGATAACTCGATGTGGCCGTCGATGGCGTCTTGACGGCTACCCTGGCGCTCACCAGGCATTTCGCTCAGCACCATGCTGGGCACGTGGGTGATTTTGGCGGCGAGAGCAACTTGTCCCATAACTAGGCGAGTGATTGGATGCCTTGATTATGCGCTTTGGGGCCTAGAGCATGCCACAGTGAGTTGCGAAAAATAACACTTTAGGTCATAAAATACAACCATGGCCCCGGAAACTGTTTTATCGCTGGCTCTGATCTGCGCCCCGCAAGTGCACCCGCAAACCGTGTTGCATTTGGTCAAGCACGAAAGCGGCAACAACCCCTATGCCATCGGCATCAACGGCCCCTATCGGCTGAGCCGTCAGCCCCAAAACGTCAACGAGGCCGTAGCCACAGCCAAATACCTGCTGAGCGCTGGTCACTCCATCGACATGGGTTTGGCCATGATCAACCACAAAAACCTCAAACGCCTGGGTTTGACGGTCGAGAACGTGTTCAATCCGTGCGTGAACTTGGGCGGCATGCAAGTGGTGTTGATGGAGTCTTACCAAAGGGCCATCAAGAGCCATGGCCCGGGCGGGCGAGCGCTGGCGCAAGCGCTGTCCGAGTACAACACCGGTCACCCCAAGCGTGGCATCGACAACGGCTATGTGGCCAAAGTCGCCACCGTGCGCGTGCCTGGCATCGACTTCGAGCAGTTCAGTCCGAAAAAGTAAAGCGTCGGTCTGAATTGGGGTCTGACCCCAATTTCTGCATCACCGGTTTGAGCAAGATTTTGTAACTGTCCAGATCGAAGTGCTCGGCCCGACATTCGGTGTAGGCGTTCTCACGCGAGCACCAGGTGCCCAGATGGCGCCAGTTCAAGACCTTGTGGCGCTGCTGCCAGCCGTCGCGCTCTTCCACCAAGTCGATGGGCCCCGAGTGCGGCCAGACGTGAACTTGCAGGGCTTGCAGCGCCTCCAACAGTCGGGCGTCGTGCTCGCGGCGTGGCTCTTGACCGACACAAGCCCCCGAGCAGGTTTTCAGCTGCCAAGCAAAACAACCGCGCTGGGCGATTTTTTCCAGCCCCAGCAGCCCCAGGCACAAGCGATGCTGTTGGGCCAATTCGCGCAAGCAAGCCTGGGCTGCATGGGTGGAGGCAAACAAGCCGTATAAATGGGGTTCTTGACCCAACTGAACCGAACGCCCCGAAACCACCCGGGGCAAGCAGCCCTGTGGGCTGTCTTGCAATTGCCAGGTGCACAGGCCACGCGAACGGCGCAAGCGGATGTTAAAAAGCGGGCTCAGTTCCTTGATCAAGCGCGATTCCAGCAACAGTGCACCCAATTCGCCCGCCGTTTCAATGAAATCGATGCGCCGAGTTTGGGCAATCATGCGGGCTTCATCGGGGGCACGCAAATGGGACATGACGCGGGCACGCAGGTCCACGCTTTTACCCACATACAGGGGCAGCGTGCCTTCGCCGCGAAACAAATAAACGCCGCAGGATCGTGGTAAAGCGGCCAGGCTGTCAGGGTCGATGCGATGCATGGGCGGGGTCAAGAGGGTGAGACATGTCCTTGGGGCGCACTGCGAGATTTTCTCTCGATTACGATGACCGCATGAAAGGGTCAGGGAAGATGTCGATTCGGCAATTGGTGGTGGTACTGGGCGATCAACTCGACGAGTCGGCGCTGGTTTTGCAGCAAGCCGATCCCAATCAAGACATGGTCTGGATGGCCGAGGCCGTGCAGGAATCCAGCCATGTGACTTCATCGCGCCAGCGCACCACCTTGTTTCTGTCGGCCATGCGCCATTTTGCACAGCGACTGCGTGAGCTGGGCTGGCGGGTGGCCTACCAGCGCCTGGACGACACCGACGCCCTGCCCTCGCTGAGCGAAGCTTTGCAACGCGACATTGCCCGACTGCAGCCACAAGCTCTGGCCATGACGGCCCCTGGCGAATGGCGCATCTGGCAAGCCATGGGCGAGTTGGCGCGAACGCTGAAACTGCCGCTGCAATGGCATGAAGATACGCATTTCTTCACCACGGTGCGTGACTTTACCCGCCATGCGCAAGGCCGCAAGCAATTGCGCATGGAGTTTTGGTACCGCGAACAGCGCAAGCGATTTCATGTCTTGATGGACGGCGAGCAACCCGTTTCGGGTCAATGGAATTACGACGCCGACAATCGGGCCTCATTTGGCAAGGCTGGCCCAGGCGACTTGCCCCCAGTGCCACGCTTTGAACCCGATGCCATCACCCGCGAAGTGATGGCACTGGTGGAACAGCGCCTGAGCCACTTGCCCGGGAAATTGCAAGAATTCGCCTGGCCCGTCTGCCGCAAGCAGGCTTTGCATGCGCTCGATGATTTTGTGCAGCATCGTCTCCCGCTATTTGGTCAGTACGAAGACGCCATGTGGTTGGGCGAGGGGCAGCTCTACCACTCGCTTTTGTCAGCGGCGCTGAACCTGAAATTGCTCAACCCGCGCGAAGTGGTGGCCAAGGTCGAGCAGGCCTACCGAGACGGGCATGCACCCTTGGCGGCTGCCGAAGGCTATATCCGACAGGTGCTGGGTTGGCGCGAGTACGTCCGTGGGGTCTATTGGACCCGCATGCCCGCTTACGCCGAACTCAATGGGCTGCAAGCCGAGATGCCTCTGCCGTCTGTGTTTTGGAACGGCGAGACCCCCATGGCCTGTCTGCGTGAGGTGCTGACGCAAACCCTGCAAACCGGCTACGCCCACCATATCCAACGCTTGATGGTCACTGGTTTGTACGCCCTGTTGTTGGGGGTCAGGCCGCAAGAGGTACACGCCTGGTATCTGGGTGTGTATGTCGATGCGGTGGAGTGGGTCGAACTGCCCAACACCCTGGGCATGAGCCAATATGCCGACGGCGGCATCATGGCCAGCAAACCCTATGTTGCCAGCGGCAAATACATCGATCGCATGAGCAACTATTGCCAGGGCTGCGCCTACCGTCCGCAAGACAGCGTGGGCCCCCGAGCCTGCCCCATGACCACGCTGTACTGGGATTTTCTGCTGCGCCACGAAGCGATGTTGTCACGCAACCCCCGCATGGTGATGCAAGTGCGCAATGCCCAAAGGTTGGGTGAGGCCGAGCGCAAGCAGATCAAGGCCCAGGCCGAGGCCCACCGCCAGCAGCTGCGGTCAGGCTGATTTTTGGCGTTGGCAGCGTTCGGAGCAGTATTTGACCTGTTCCCAATCACGGGCCCATTTTTTTCGCCAGGTGAAAGGGCGGGCACAAACCGGGCAGACTTTGGTCGGCAGTTCAGATTTGCGGCGCATTTTCATGGGCTTATTCTAGGCAAGCGGTGGCTTAAAACCCCAATAAAACTAAGTTGATGAAACCCCTATTGCCCCCCGGTCACAATTCTTTACAATGGTTGGGCCTGCATGTGCAGGCTTCTTCCGGAGAGTTCAGATGAGCGATCAGATCCAGACCGTTACCTACCGCGATGTGGGCGTCGGCGACATCGACCGCAATCGTGTTTTGCGCAACACCTACTTGTTGTTGGCCATCAGCATGTTGCCCACCGTCCTGGGGGCTTGGCTGGGGGTTTCCACCGGCTTGCACAAGGCCTTTAGTGGCATCTTGGGCATGGTGTTGTTTCTAGGCGCAGCCTTTGGATTCATGTATGCCATTGAACGTACCAAGGAATCGTCCAAAGGTGTGTTCGTGTTGTTGGCATTTACCTTCTTCATGGGCCTGATGCTCTCAGGGCTTATTTCGGCGGTGCTGGGCTTTCGCAATGGCCCGCAGCTGATCATGACCGCCTTTGCCGGCACGGCAGGCGTGTTCTTTGCCATGGCCAGCCTGGCCTCGGTGATCAAGCGTGACCTCAGCGGCATGGGCAAATGGCTGTTTGTCGGTGCCATCGTGCTGTTGGTGGCGAGCATCATCAATGCCTTTGTCGCCTCGACCGCAGGCATGATGGTCATCTCGACCCTGGCGATTTTGATTTTCAGCGCCTTCATGTTGTACGACATTCGTCGTGTGATAGATGGCGGTGAGACCAATTACATCAGCGCCACATTGGCGATTTATCTCGACGTGTTCAACGTCTTCCAAAGCCTGTTGTCGTTGCTCGGCCTGATGGGTGGCGAGCGCGATTGAGCCTTTAGGGTAGCGGGTCAGTCGACCCGCTCAAAAACGGCCATGCTCTCGACGTGGGCGGTGTGTGGAAACATATTCACGACACCGGCGTGGGTACAACGGTATGCAGCCTGATGCACGATCAAGCCTGCATCGCGCGCCAGCGTGGCCGGATTGCAACTGACGTAGACAATGCGTTTGGGCCCCTGCCAATCGGGGCGCTGACTCTGCCGCAAATCGGCCAGGGCTTTGGCCAGTGCAAAAGCACCTTCGCGCGGCGGATCAACCAGCCATTTATCGGCAACACCGTCGGCCACCAGAGCATCGGGGGTCATGTCAAATAAATTGCGCGCCTGAAAACCAGGGGACGCGAGCAAAACGGCGGCATTGCGCGCTGCGTTTTGCCCCGCTCGCTCGACCAGGGTCTGACTGCCCTCGATGCCCAAGACCTGTCGCGACTGGGTGGCCAGCGGTAAAGTGAAATTGCCCAAGCCACAAAACCAATCGATGACCCGTTCGTGGGCTTGCACTTGCAAATGTCGCAATGCCGCCCCGACCAGCACCTGGTTGATGGCGGCATTGACTTGGGTGAAATCGGTAGGCCGAAAAGGCATGACCAGTCCGAACTCGGGCAAGGTGTAGGCCAACTCCGGTCCATCTGAGTCCAGTCGATGCACGGTGTCGGGGCCTTTGGGCTGCAACCACCACTGAACGCCAGGGTTGGTTTGCGCAAAATCGCGCAGGCTTTGCAGGTCAGCTTCAACCATGGGTTCGAGATGCCGCAACACCAAGGCCGTGACAGACTCACCGCAGGCCAATTCGATCTGTGGACAAGTGTCGCGCGCTTGCAAGCCAGCAATGAGTTCGCGCAAGGGCAGCAGCAAGCGACTGACGTGCGGGGGCAAGATGGCGCAACTTTGCATGTCGGCGATGTAGCGGCTTTTGCGCTCGTGAAAGCCGATCAGCACCTGGCCTTTTTTGACAACATGGCGCACCGACAAGCGGGCACGATGTCGGTACCCCCAGGCCGGCCCCTCAATGGGAGGCAACAGGGTTTCGGCTTTGACTTTGGCCAAATGCCACAGGTTGTCTTCGAGCACGCGCTGCTTGGTGGCCACCTGTGCGCTGGCCTCGAGGTGTTGCATTTTGCAACCCCCGCAAGCGCCTGCATGCAAACCAAAATGCGGGCAACGCGGCGTCACCCGCCAGGAAGCGGGTCGCAAGAGTTGCTGTATGACACCCTGCTCCCACTGATTTTTACGGCGGTGGATCGAGGCGGTCACCTGCTCGCCATGCAAAGCCCCTTCGATGAAGACCACTTTGCCATCGTTTCGACGGGCTATGCCCTGTCCCTCCAGGTCGAGCGCATCGACAAACAAAGCGTTGGCATCGGGTGTATCACTCATGGGGGTGCCTTCTGGGGCGAACTGATCGGGGCTCGATCAGCGGGCGGGCAGGAAACGGGCTGGATCGACCGGTTTGCCCTGGCGCCGTATTTCAAAATGCAGCTTCACCTGATCGGCGTCGGTGTTGCCCATTTCGGCAATTTTTTGACCGCGTCGCACGTCCTGGTCTTCTTTGACCAACAAAGTCTGGTTATGGGCATAGGCGGTCAAGTAAGTGTTGTTGTGCTTCAAGATGATCAGGTTGCCATAACCACGCAAACCAGAACCTGCGTACACCACCCGGCCGTCGGCTGCAGCCAGCACCGGGTCACCGGATTTGCCAGCAATGTCCAGTCCCTTGTTGCGCGACTCGTCAAAACCGTTGACCAAATTGCCTTGCGCAGGCCAGATGAAGGCGGGTGCATCGTCGGACGCTGCGCTCGGGGGTGTCGTGGTGCCCGCCGGCTGGGAGGATGATGCTGGGCTGGACTGGGCAGCCGGCGATGTTGAATCAGTGGCTGCGCTGCCTGCGCGCGCACCTTGCGGCGGCAAGGGTCGGGTAATGGCCGTGCGCGGCCCAGACTCGGCGGGCGGTGTGACGCGCAAAATTTGCCCCACCTCGATCACATTGGGATTGTCGATGTTGTTCCAACGGGCCAGGTCACGCCAAGTGACCCCATGTTCGAGGGCGATTTTGGCCAGCGTATCGCCTCGCTGTACGGCATAGGTGCCCGCAGCGCCTGGGGTCGCTACCGCAGGAGCACTTTGAGTCGGCGGACTGCCCATGCGCGCAGGGGCGGTGGCAGTGCGTGCGCTGCCCGAGTTGGCGCGATCTTCCACAGGGGCGGGTCGTTTCAGGCCCGGGGCACAAGCCGCCAAGGCCAGGACCAGAACCATACCGAAGGATTTTTGCAAGATCGACATGGCTGACCATTTTAGGCGATGCCCGATTTCAAGGGCACGAAATGCACCATCTCAAGGGTTTGTTGCTCAAAGCCTTGTTCGGTACGCTCAATCACCATCAGCGATTGTTGGCCTTGTGACGACACCATGGGCGCCACCAGTCGCCCACCCACAGCCAGTTGATCCAACCAGGCTTGCGGCAGGGCATCGCCCCCGGCCGCAGCGATGATGCCCGCATACGGGGCCCCTTGGGCATAGCCCAACATACCGTCGCCCAGAATCAGGTGCAAATTGGGCTGCCGCAGATGGCGCAAGTTGTCGACCGCTCGCTCATGCAAACCACGCAGACGCTCGATGCTGTAGACCTCTTTGGCCACCCGACTCAAGACCGCCGCCTGATAACCGCAGCCGGTGCCGATTTCGAGCACACGCCCCAGTTTGCCGTTGATGCGCAGGTTATGCCCCTGGCGCAACAAGGCGATCATGCGCGCCACCACGCTGGGCTTGGAGATGGTCTGCCCCAAACCAATGGGCAGGCTGGTGTCTTCGTAGGCCTGATTGACCAAAGCGCTGTCGACAAAGCGATGTCGCTCAATGGTGGCCATGGCCTTGAGCACCATATCGTCCTCGATACCATCCTGAGTCAGTCTTTGCACCATGCGCAGGCGCACCGCTTGCGAATCCAGGCCCAAACCCTGTACGGGCGGCACAGTGGACACAGCGCGCGCGGTACTGCGTGCGCCTGTCGTGGACGTGCGGCGCGTGGTGCCAGCAGGGGTCAAAGCGGGCGCAGCAGTCTGGGGGGTAGCGGGGCGAGCAGGGGTGGCAGGGGGGACAGAACTTGCGCCGCGCTTGGGCGCTTCGGGCTTGAGGTCGAGTCGAGCCGGAAAAGCAGGGCGCTGTTTCATGCCAAGCGGGACTGCAAAGTCTGCCAACGCACCATATCCACCCGATCGGTCAGGTCGACCATGAGCGGGGTCACCGAAATGTGCCCCTGAAATGTGGCATGAAAATCGGTGCCTTCGGCGTCGTCTTTGGCGGCGCCAGCACCGCCTATCCAATACATGGTTTCGCCGCGCGGGTTGTCTTGGGTGATGACGCGCTCGGCGCTGTGGCGACGCCCCAGGCGGCAGACCTGAACGGGTTTGATCTGGTCAGCGGGCAGGCATGGGATGTTGACATTCAACAAAAAAGTGGGGCCTTCCAGCAAACTGAGTTCGCGCACCCGTTCGACCAAGTGACGCGCCTGCCGGGCCGCCACGTCCAGATGCCGCCAGCCTTTTTCGGTTTGCGACAAGGCGATGGCCGGGATGCCCATGAGATAACCTTCCATGGCTGCGCCCACCGTGCCCGAATAGATGGTGTCGTCGCCCATATTGGCGCCGTTGTTGATGCCCGAGACCACCAGATCAGGGCGCCATTCAAGCAGGCCCGTGAGGGCGATGTGAACGCAATCGGCGGGGGTGCCATTGACATAGCGAAACCCGTTGGCCGCACGGTGCACATACAGCGGCGAATGCAAAGTCAGGGCGTTGGATTTGGCGCTGTTATTGTGTTCGGGAGCGACCACCTCGACCCGTCCCAAGTCGGCCAAGGCGTCATACAAGGCCCCGATGCCCGGGGCCTGATAACCATCGTCGTTGCAAATCAGAATGTTCATAGTGCTCTGTTTTGAGCCATTGTAGGGGCCTTGGAGAGGCGATTATGATGTGTTCAAAGGAGACCCCCAATGCATGCATGGCTCTGTGAAAACCCGATCGGCGTCGACGCCCTGACCTGGAAAGAATTACCCACCCCTGAACCCGGCGCTGGGCAGGTATTGATCCGCATTGAAGCCGCCAGCCTGAACTTCCCCGATCTGTTGATCGTTCAAAACAAATACCAGATGAAGCCGCCCCTGCCCTTTGTGCCCGGCTCTGAATTCGCGGGTGTCATCGAGGCTTTGGGTGAAGGGGTGCAAGGCCTGCGCGTCGGACAACGGGTGGCCTGTCTGCCCGGCACCGGAGGGTTTGGCACGCATGCCCTGGCCCCAGCCAAGCTGTGCTTGCCGCTGCCCGATACGTTTCCGGCGGTGGACGCCGCTGCCTTCATCATGATTTATGCCACCTCGCACCATGCGCTGATAGACCGGGCGCAACTGAAAGCGGGCGAGACGCTGCTGGTCTTGGGTGCGGCCGGGGGCGTGGGCAGCTCGGCGATTCAAATTGCCAAAGCGGTGGGCGCGCGCGTGATTGCCGCCGCCTCGTCGGCGCAAAAGTGCGAGTTGTGCCGCCAGCTCGGGGCCGATCAGACCATCGACTACAGCCAGCAGAACCTGCGCGAGGCGATCAAGGCGGCGACCGACGGACGGGGCCCGGACGTGATTTACGACCCCGTCGGCGGCGACTTTGCCGAACCGGCGTTTCGTTCGATTGCTTGGCGTGGCCGCTATCTGGTGGTCGGTTTTGCCTCGGGGCCGATTCCTTCGCTGCCGCTGAACCTGACCTTGCTCAAAGGGGCCTCGGTGGTGGGGGTGTTCTGGGGCGATTTTTCGCGCCGCGAACCGCAAGCCAATGCCCAAATGATGCATGAGCTGACCCAGTGGTATTCGCAGGGCAAGATCAAACCCGCGATCGACTGCACCATGCCCATGCAAGACTTGAGGCAAGCCTACGCGCGCATGGGTTCGCGCTCAGTCATGGGCAAGTTGGTCATGGTCAATTGAACCGCAGACACGGGCAACCCTGAATCATCATTGCGCCAAAAACCCACCGTCCACCGGCAGGGTGTGCCCCGTGACCATGGACGCACCTGGGCTGGCCAAATACAAAATGGCGGCCACGATGTCTTGCGCCTCAGCGAGCCGGCCCAAGGGGGTCATACCCTCGATGCGCTGCACCAGATCGGGTTGTTCCAACAAAGGGCGGATGAATTCGGTGCGCACCCAGGTCGGGGCCACGGCATTGACCCGCACCTGGTGCGGTGCCCACTCGACCGCCAGGGCGCGGGTCAGGTTGACCACCGCCCCCTTGGTCGACTGGTAAGAAATATTGGGGTAGAGCCCACCGCCCGACAAGCCCATGATGGAAGCCGTGTTGACGATACAACCCCGGCGTACTGGCACCATGTGCCGACCTGCCGCCTGCGCGCACAAAAATACCCCGGTCAGGTTGACCGCCAATACGCGGTTCCAATCCTCCAGCGTCAGCTCCAGGGTGGGCCGTCGCAAGGCGATGCCGGCGTTGTTCACCAATACATCGAGTCGTCCCTGCCAGGCAGCGACCGCGTCCATGGCCTGGCCCACCGCTTCAGGCTGGGTCACGTCGACACACAGTCCCTCGATGCGTTGCTGGGGACCGGTACGCACCGTTTGCAGGGTTTGCGCAGCTTGGGCCACTGCCACAGCGTCGAGGTCAAGCAGCGCGACATGGGCGCCGGCTTGAACAAAGGCCTGGGCGGTGGCCCAACCGATGCCACGGGCGGCGCCGGTGATGACCACCACCTGCTGGGAAAAATCAAAAAATTGATGCGGATGCATGGTCTGGCCACTGCCCTTGAGGTTGATACCGATTGGTTATCATTCTAAAACCCCACCCTTGAGGCCGTGCATGAAATTTGGAGACCACGTCAAAATCAAATCGCTGGGCAGTGTCAGCGGTTTCAAAGATCATTTGCGACTATTGGGGCTGGACATGCCTTGCGACGAAACGCTCGAATCAGGCCCCGATTCGGTCATGTCCCAAGCTTTGCAAATCGGTCCCTATCGGGTAGGCAACCGCTATGCCGTGCACCCGATGGAGGGCTGGGACGGTCATGCCGACGGCAGCCCGAGCGAACACACCCAACGCCGCTGGCGACACTTTGGACTGTCGGGCGCCAAATTGATTTGGGGCGGCGAGGCGGTGGCGGTGCGACACGATGGCCGCGCCAATCCGCGCCAACTGATCATCAACCCGCACACCGTGGGCGCTTTGGCGGGCCTGCGCCAGACCCTGGTGAGCGCACACCGTGAAACCATGGGCAGCGACGACGGCTTGCTGATCGGATTGCAGCTGACCCATTCGGGGCGTTTTTGTAAACCCAACGACGACGCCCGCATGGAACCTCGGGTGCTCTACCACCACCCTTTGCTGGACGGCAAATTTGGCCCCAAAGAAAACCTGGTATTGCTCAGCGACGGCGATATTCGGGCCTTGATCGACGACTTCGTGCGGGCCGCCCAACTGGCCTGGCAGGCTGGGTTTCAATTTGTCGATCTCAAACACTGCCACGGTTATTTGGGGCATGAGTTTTTGTCGGCCAAGACCCGCAGCGGCGACTTCGGTGGATCGTTTGCCAACCGGACCCGCTTTCTGCGTGAGTTGGTCAGTGGCATACGCGCCGAGGTGCCGGGTATGGGGGTGGGCGTGCGACTGTCGGCGGTCGATTTTTTGCCCTATCGGCCCGACCCAGAGCGCTCGGATGCGGAAACACTGGGGCCCGGTGTGCCGGTGGACGCCAGCGCGGTGCTGCCTTATCGGTACGGCTTTGGCATGAACGAAGCCGACCCGCACCAGATCTGCGTGGATGAGACCTTTGAGTTCCTGCACCTGCTTACCGAGCTCGAAGTACCCATGGTCAATGTGACGATAGGCAGCCCCTATTACACACCGCACGTCACCCGTCCCGCGCTCTACCCGCCCTCGGATGGTTACCAGCCCCCGGAAGACCCCTTGATCGGGGTCATGCGTCACTTGAGCTTGGTGCGCGAGCTCAAAGCGCGTTTTCCGCAGCTGTGTTTTGTCGGCAGCGGATACACCTATTTGCAAGAATTTTTACCCCATGTGGCCCAAGCAGCGGTGCGCTCCGGCTGGACCGACCTGGTGGGCCTGGGTCGCATGATGTTGTCGTACCCCGAAATGGCAGCCGATGTCTTGGCCGGTCGCCCGCTGCAGCGCAAGCGGCTGTGCCGCACCTTCAGCGACTGCACCACCGCCCCACGCAATGGCATGATTTCGGGCTGCTTTCCCTTGGACACCCACTACAAAAAATCGCCACAGATGGCACAGCTGACCTTGATCAAACAAGCCGCCAAACTGGCCTGAAGGGCATACCGTGAAGCACATCGAACTGATCGACGAGCAGGGCCGCTTGGCCCCGTATCGGCTGCAAGGCCAGACACTGGCCCAGGTGACCCAACGGGCTTTTAATCGGATCGCCTATTCGGCGGCGCACGTGGTGGCCGATGCCCGCGCCCAGGGCGACCCCTGGATGAGCTCGACCATCGACTGGGACGCCACTTTGGCCTATCGCCATCATCTATGGTCTTTGGGGCTGGGCGTGGCCGAAGCCATGGACACCGCACAGCGCGGCATGGGCATGGACTGGCCCACCTCGCGCGAACTGATACAACGCACGCTGCAAGCGGCGGCCAGCGTCCACGGCGCACAAGTGGTCAGTGGTTGCGGCACCGACCAGCTCGACCCGCTGCAGGCCCGCCATCTCGACGACGTCATACGGGCCTACGACGAACAAATTGAAGCCATCGAGTCCTTGGGCGGGCGACTGGTCATCATGGCCAGCCGCGCCCTGGTGCGGGTGGCGCGATCGAGTGCCGACTACGAAAAAGTCTACGACCACATCTTGAGTCAGGTCAGGCAGCCCGTCATCTTGCATTGGCTGGGTGATATGTTTGACCCGCAATTGCGCGGGTATTGGGGGCACAACGACCTGAATGCGGCCGCCAGCGTGGCTTTGGGCGTGATGCAGGCCCATGCCAGCAAGGTCGACGGCATCAAGATTTCCTTGCTGAACAAGGACCGTGAGATTGCGCTGCGCCGCCAACTGCCCCCCGGGGTGCGGATGTACACCGGAGACGACTTCAATTACCCCGAGCTGATCGCGGGCGACGGCCAGGGCAGTTCACCCCAGCACCAACACAGCGACGCCTTGCTGGGCATATTCGATGCCATCGCTCCGGCAGCCAGTGCGGCGCTGTCCGAGTTGGCTGGCGGCCACCTGGATGCATTTCATGCCATATTGGCGCCCACCCTGCCCTTGTCGCGCCACATCTTCCAAGCGCCGACACAATATTACAAAACCGGGGTCGTGTTCATGGCCTGGCTCAACGGTAAC
>CAYMJT010000062.1:14346-15298 GCA_964390775.1 uncultured Bordetella sp. | reverse complement strand
GCGCCCAGAGTAATGGCGCTGTCGGCCAGGTTGAAAGCGGGGAAGTGGCCGCCGTAGAAGAGTGGCTCGAGTAAATCCCAGTGGAAGTCCAGAAAGTCGATCACATGACCATGCACCAGTCGGTCGATGACATTGCCCAGTGCCCCGCCCAGCAACATCGCCAGGGCAAAGGCAAACAGCTTTTGCGTGCCGTGCCGAATCAGCAACCACAGCATGAACAAAGCGGCGCCCAGCCCCAAGGCGGTGAAGAACCAGCGTTGCCATCCGCCGGCTTTGGAGAGAAAAGAGAAGGCGGCCCCTTCGTTGTGGACCCGAACCAGATTAAAAAATGAAGTCCAGGGCTCGCTATAGCCCAAGGGGAATTGACCCACCACCCACCACTTACTCCACTGGTCCAAAGCCAGCACCAGAGCGGCCAGAGCCAGCCAAAGGAATTTGGGATTGCGCGCAACAGCCATGATCAGACAAATGGTCGGGCTTCACCGCTGCCATGCAAATTGCTGACACAACGGCCACACAGTCCTTCGTGACCCGCTTGGCCCACGTCGTCCACATAGTGCCAGCAGCGCTCGCATTTGATCGCTTGGCTGGGCCGGGGGGTGACTTGGGTCTGGGCACCCAGCTTCAGATTGACCTTGGAGGTGATGAAGACAAACTTCAGATCGTCGCCCAGGCTGGCCAAGGCTTGGTGGTCTTGCGCCTCGGCCAAGACGTCGATTTCGGCTTGTAACGAGGCACCGACTTGGCCGGCAGCCCGCAGGGCTTCGATCTCTTTATTGGCCAACTCGCGCACGGTTCGGATGCGCGCCCACTTGGACAGCAACGCGGTGTCGGGTGCGGGCAGGTGGCTATAGGTTTCGGTGAAGACGGTCTCGCCCAGCTGCAAGACTTGCCAGGCTTCTTCGGCGGTGAAGCTCAGGAACGGGGCCATCCATCGCAGCATGGCCTGGGT
>CAYMJT010000062.1:0-14336 GCA_964390775.1 uncultured Bordetella sp. | reverse complement strand
GTTTGGGCACTGCGTCGGGCCAGCGAGTGGGGCGCGGTGGTGTAGAGGCGGTCCTTCAGGATGTCGAGATAGAAGGCCCCCAGGTCTTCCGAACAGTAGACCTGCAGTTTGGAGACCACCGGATGAAACTCGTAGTTGCCAAAATGCCCCCCTTCGAAAACGCCGCGCTCGGCGTTGAATTGACCCAAGATCTCGGTCTGAAATTCAGCTGCACGGGCCAGCGCATAGCGGTCAATTTCCAGCATCTGCTTGGCGGGCACGCTGTCTCGTTGGGGGTCAAAGTCGCTGGTATTGGCCAATAAAAAGCGCAAGGTGTTGCGAATGCGGCGATAGGCATCGACCACCCGGGCCAGAATTTTGTCATCAATATTGAGGTCGCCCGAGTAGTCGGTGGCGGCGACCCACAGGCGAACAATTTCCGCCCCCATTTTGTCGGTCACCTCTTGCGGGACCACCACATTGCCCAGGCTCTTGGACATTTTGCGGCCCTGACCGTCGGTGGCGAAGCCGTGCGTCAACAAGCCGCGATAGGGTGCCCGACCGAACAAGGCGCAGCCCAATAAAAGCGAGGAGTGGAACCAGCCCCGGTGTTGGTCGTGGCCTTCCAGGTACAAATCGGCTTCGGGTCCTTGCTCGTGGTAGGGCTTGCGGCCATGGACCTGCAGGCTGTGGGCTTCGTGGCTGCCGCGCAATACATGCCAAAACGTCGAGCCCGAGTCGAACCAGACTTCAAGAATGTCAGTGCTCTTGGTGTAGTGGACGGCATCAGCCCCCAAAATATCGACGGCGTTGATACGGCTCCATGCCTCGATGCCGCCGCGCTCAATGATGTCAGCGGCCTGGTCCAGGATGTCGAGCGTGCGTGGGTGCAACTCGCCACTGTCTTGGTGCAAAAAGAAAGGCAAGGGCACACCCCAGCTGCGTTGTCGGGAAATGCACCAATCGGGTCGGTTGGCGATCATGTCGCGCAAGCGTGACTTGCCGTTCTCGGGATAGAAGCGGGTTTGTTCGATGGCCTCCAGTGCCAGTTGACGCAGGGTCTGCTTGGGTTTGAGCTGCGGGTTCTCGAAAACACCAGTGCCTTCGTCCATGCGCACGAACCACTGCGGCGCAGCGCGGTAGATGACGGGTGATTTGTGCCGCCAGCAGTGCGGGTAGCTGTGGGTGATGGGACTGCTTGCCATCAGGCGGCCCGCGTCGCGCAGGGTTTGCAAAATGACGGGGACGGCCTTCCAGATGTGCTGGCCGCCAAACAAGGCGAAATCAGGAGCGTAGCTGCCCTGGCCTTGAACGGGGTTCAAAATTTCTTTGGGGGTCATGCCGTGAGCCAGGCAGGAGTTGTAGTCATCCAGACCATAAGCCGGTGCCGAATGGACCACCCCAGTGCCATCGCCTTCGCCCACGTAATCGGCCAAAAACATGGGTGAGAGCCGATCAAACCCGGGCTCAATATGCGCCAGTGGGTGCCGGAACTCGATTCGATCCAGGACCCGCCCTGCCGCCGTGGCCAATACCTGACCTTGCAAGCCATAGCGTTCTAAACAGGCCGAAACGCGCGAAGCTGCCAACAGCAACACCCCGCGCTCGGTTTGCACCAAGGCGTACTCGATATCCGGGTTGGCATTCAGGGCCTGGTTGGCGGGAATGGTCCAGGCGGTGGTGGTCCAAATGACCGCGTAGGCATCGCCTGGCAAGCCTGACAGCCCAAACGCTTGGGCCAATTGCTTGGGTTGGGCGCACAAAAACGCCACATCCAGGGTGTCGCTTTTCTTGTCGGCATATTCGATTTCGAATTCGGCCAAGGATGAAGCGCAATCAAAGCACCAGTAGACCGGTTTTAGCCCCCGGTACACAAAGCCGCGTTCGATGACTTGTTTGAATGCCCGAATCTGCCCCGCCTCGTTGGCCGGATCCATGGTGCGGTAGGGGTGGTCCCATTCGCCCAATACGCCCAAGCGCTGAAAGTCGGCCTTTTGTTGCTCGATCTGTGCGCTGGCAAAAGCCCGGCTTTTGGACTGCATTTCGTCGCGGCTCAAATGACGGCCATGCTCTTTTTCGATGGCATTTTCAATCGGCAAACCATGACAGTCCCAGCCCGGGATGTACTGGGCATCAAAGCCTGCCAGTTGGCGACTTTTGACAATCATGTCCTTGAGCACTTTGTTGAGAGCGTGACCGATGTGCAGCTTGCCATTGGCATAAGGCGGGCCATCGTGCAACACGAACAGGGGGGCGCCGCGACGAGCGAGACGCAATTTTTTGTACAGTCCCTGGTCTTGCCAGGCCTGGGCCCAGGCCGGTTCGCGCTTGGGCAAATCGCCCCGCATCGGGAACGGGGTGTCAGGCAGATTCAGTTGGTGCCGGGTGTCGTTGGAGTTTTTGGTGTTCATAGGTGGGCATGAGTGGGGCAAACGCTTGGCCATGGATCCCTCAAGGGTGGCCAACCAAGGCAGGGCGTGGCCGACTCAAATTCGGTCGCGGGTGGTTTGGCGCCGGGTGTGGGCGTGCGAGGGGCGCTGAACAAACCACAGACGTGCGTCTTCCCGGTCTTGGGCGATGCCTTGTTGCAAGGCTTCAAGACCGTCGTATTTGCGTTCGTCGTGCAATTTGTGCAGCAGTTCCACGCGGATGATTTTACTGTAGCCACCCTCTGGGCCCAGGTGCACGGGCCAATCGAGGCAATGGGTCTCGAGCAAGACTTGTCCTCGGTTGGTGTCGTTGGGGTCTAAAGTGGGTCTCACTCCCATGCTGGCCACGGCTGGCAGGGGCTCTGGGCTCAGGCCCCAGACCTGAGCCACAAAAATGCCCATCACCGCGGGTTTGTCGTGTCGAAAGCGCAGATTCAGCGTCCGACAGCCCAACTCGCGACCGAGTTTCGCGCCCTTGACCACATGTCCCGTCACGGCGTAGGGGCGACCCAGCAATTGGGCGGCTTCGGCCATAGCGCCACGCTCGAGCACTTCGCGCACGGCCGAACTGCTGACCCGCAGGCGCCCATGACGAAACGGTGGCAGGGCTGGGCTGGGGCCGCCTCGCATGCCGGGGCGAGGGTCAGAAATCTCATAGCTATTCATGCGCGCGACATCAAAGCCATGGATCTCGCCAGCGTCGACCAGCATGTCGTAATCGCCAGCGCGCTTGGCGCCAAAGCGAAAGTCATCGCCGACCAGTACATAGCGCACCCCCAAGCCGTCGAGCAAGACCTCTTGGATGAAATCTTGCGGGCTTTGCGAGGCGAAACGTGCGTTAAAGGGCAGGATCAGGCATTGGTCAATGCCGCAACGCTGCAATTCGCCCAATTTGTCGCGCATGGTCGCGATGCGTTTGGGTGCCAAGTCGGGTTGACCCGAGCGGTGGGCGAAAAAATCACGCGGATGCGGCTCGAAGGTCATGACGCAGCTGGGGACATCGCGATGTTCGGCTTCCGAGCGCAGCAAGGCCAGCATGGCTTGATGTCCACGGTGTACCCCATCGAAATTGCCGATGGTCAAGGCACAGGCCTCGGCCAATTGGGGGTGGTGGAAACCGCGAAAGACTTTCATCGGAGAGCCAGAATGATAAAAAATGGGCTAATTTCAGGATATATTGTCATTGTAATTTGTTCGCTGTCTTGTTGACCCATGGGAGGTTTGCCTTGAAGGTCTTGAAGCTGTCGGCTCAGGGACTGCCACAGTCCTGGATATCACTCGAACAAGCGGTCATCCATTACGCCGCCCAAGAGGTGCGCTGGGAGGCCGGGGGCGAAGTCGCCGTGTTCCGTGGTGGGCACAACGCCATCACCGGACAGCAATCGATCGTTCGCGTCAATAGCATCATAGGCACCCGAGGTGTGCCCAATATCAACCCCTTCGAGCTTCGGCCTGGGCTGACCAACGGCAAATTGTTTGCCCGCGACCGCAATGTCTGTGCGTATTGCGGGGGACATTTTCACGAGTCCGATTTAACCCGCGAGCACATCGTGCCTTTTGCCCAAAATGGTCGCGACCACTGGATGAATGTCGTCACCGCCTGCCGCGCTTGCAATGCTCGCAAAGCCAATCGAACCCCTGAGCAAGCCCGCATGCCATTGCTGTATGCCCCTTATGTGCCCAGCTTGTGGGAAGACTTCATTCTGCGCAATCGGCGCATCCTGGCCGATCAGATGGAGTTTCTGATGGCGCACTTGCCCAGGCATTCACGCCTGATGATTTGAGCCTTTGAGTTGGCTTAGCCGTTTGGCCACCGCCTGCGCATAGATGCGGTGCTCTTGACTCAGAACCCTGGCCGCCAGCGTGGCGCTCTGGTCGCCGGGCAAGATCGGCACCACCGCTTGCGCCAAGATGGGCCCGTGATCCAGTTCGGCGGTGACTTCGTGCACCGTCGCTCCGGCAAATCGGCAACCGGCGTCTATGGCCCGCTGATGGGTATGGAGTCCTGTGAAGGCGGGCAAAAGCGACGGGTGAATGTTGAGCAGGCGACCTGCATAATGGCCGACAAAACCAGGGGTCAAAATACGCATGAAACCAGCCAGCAGAACCAACACTGGCGCATGCGGGTCGATGTGGCGAATCAACTCGGCCTCAAAAGCCTCGCGCGGCTGACTGGCTTGCGCATAGGCCCGATGATCGACCATAGCGGTGGCCAGCCCCTGTTGCCGCGCCCAAGCCAGACCTGCGGCTTCGGGCTGGTTGCTCAACACCAGAGACACTTGTGCATCATAGCGATGGGCCCAGTCTTCGCGTTGGCTGCACTCGACCAGTGCGCGCATATTCGAGCCCCCGCCCGAGATCAGGATCACGATGTTTTTCATGTCCGACATTGTGAACCATGACCCAAGAAAACCAAGGGTTAACACTAAAAAAGCACGATCGTGCTAAAACACGGGTTGTCAACGGAGAAAAACCATGGATCTTGCATTCACCCCCGAAGAGGAAGCCTTTCGCCTAGAAGTCAGGCAGTGGGTGCGCGACAACTTGCCCGCTCAAACCGCCCACAAGGTCCACAATGCTTTGCGCCTGACGCGCGAAGACATGCAGAACTGGTCCAAAATTCTGGGCAAAAAGGGTTGGCTTGGCTACGGCTGGCCGCAACAATTCGGCGGCCCGGGTTGGAGCGCCATACAAAAACATTTGTTTGAAGAAGAATGTGCCCTGGCGGGTGCGCCGCGCATTGTTCCCTTTGGCCCGGTGATGGTGGCACCCGTCATCATGGCTTTTGGTTCACCCGAGCAGCACAGACGTTTTTTGCCAGGCATTGCCAGTGGCGAAGTGTGGTGGAGCCAAGGGTATAGCGAACCGGGCTCGGGTTCCGATCTGGCCTCACTGAAAACCCGTGCCGAGCGCGTCGGTGACAAGTACATCGTCAATGGACAGAAAACCTGGACCACTTTGGGTCAGTATGGCGAGTGGATTTTTTGTCTGGTCCGCACCAGCAACGAAGGCAAGCCGCAAACCGGTATTTCTTTCCTATTGATCGACATGAAATCGAAGGGCGTGTCAGTGCGCCCGATCAAATTGCTCGATGGCGAGTGCGAGGTCAATGAAGTTTGGTTCGATAACGTCGAAGTACCGGCCGAGAATTTGGTGGGGCAGGAAAACAAGGGTTGGGATTACGCCAAGTACCTGCTGGCCCACGAGCGCACCAATATTGCCGACGTCAACCGCGCCAAGCGCGAGCTCGAGCGCCTCAAGCGCATTGCCCGTGCCGAAGGCGTGTACGACGACCACCGATTCCGCGACGAAATCGCCAAGCTCGAGATCGACATCGTGGCCCTGGAGATGTTAGTGCTGCGGGTGCTATCGGCCGAAAAATCGGGCAAGCAGTCGCTGGACATTGCCGGCTTACTCAAAATCCGTGGCAGCGAAATCCAACAACGCTATAGCGAACTGATGATGCTGGCAGCCGGTCCATATAGCCTGCCTTTCATTGCCGAGGCCATGGAAGCGGGCTGGCAAGGCGATCAGGTCGGTGCCTTGCATTGCGCGCCGCTGGCATCGACTTACTTCAATATGCGCAAGACCACCATCTACGGTGGGTCTAATGAGGTGCAGCGCAATATCGTGGCCCAGACCGTGTTGGGTTGAATCGGGAGACAAGCATGGATTTCAATTTCAGTGAAGACCAACAACAGTTGCGCGATGCGGTAGCCAAGTGGGTGGAAAAGGCCTATGACTTTGATCGCCGCCGTGGCATCGTCGCCGAGGGCGGCTTTTCGCGTCAGGCCTATGGCGAGTTGGCCGAATTGGGCCTGACTGGCCTGGCCTTGCCCGAGTCACTGGGTGGCATGGGCATGGGACCGGTGGAGTCGATGGTGGTCATGGAGGAACTGGGTCGTGGCATTGTGCTCGAGCCATTGCACCATGCCATCATGGCTGGCGTGTTGCTGGGGCATCATGCGCCGCCCGAACTGGCCCAAGAGTGGGGTCCCCGGCTTGCCGCTGGCGAGGCACTGATGGTGCTGGCCCATCAGGAGCGCAAAGCCCGTTATCGCTTGGAACACTGCGAGACCACAGCGCAGGCCGAGGGGCAAGGGTATCGACTGACAGGGCACAAGAGCATCGTGGCTGCTGGCGATCAGGCCGATGCTTTCATTGTGCCTGCGCTGTTGCAAGGACGCATGGCACTGTTTGTGGTTTCAGCCGATGCGGCTGGGGTGACCCGGCGTGGTTATCTGACCCAAGACGGGGCCAGAGGGGCCGAGCTGGCCTTGAACCAGTCGCCAGCCAGTCTGTTAACCGAGCAAGGCCTGCCTGCGCTCGAGCATGCCGTCGATGTTGGCCTTGCGGCGCTGTGCGCCGAAGCGGTGGGGGTCATGGAAAAAACTCTGGCCATTACCGTTGAATACATGAACACCCGCAAACAATTCGGTGTGACTTTGGCTACTTTTCAAGCCTTGCGTCATCGGGTGTCGGACATGAAGATGCAGCTCGAATTGGCCCGCTCGATGAGCTATTACGCCAGCTTGAAACTGACCGCACCCCCCGAGGAGCGGCGGCGAGCGATGAGCCGGGCCAAGGTTCAACTGGGCCAATCGATGCGCCATGTCGGCCAACAGGCTGTGCAACTGCACGGCGGTATTGGGGTGACCGACGAGTACATCGTCAGCCATTACTTCAAACGCCTGACCCAGATGGAGATGACTTTTGGGGACAGCTTGCACCACCTCGGTCAGGTCAGCGAGCACATGCAAGACACGGCGGGCGTGTTCGCCTGAGCAACTTCGATGGGGTAAACCCCCAAGCGTTTTCTGGCCTTGGGTTATTGATCGCGGTATCAGCCAACCCTAGAATCCCCTGACTCAAAAAAAGGGGAAGCACATGAGCAGTCAACGCAAATTCCGTGTTGCCGTCATCGGCCTGGGCTGGTGGGGGCAGACCATCGTCAAATACCTGAAAAACGCGCGCAACATCGAAGCCGTGTTGGCCACCGATCTGAACCAGGATGCCGGTCGATCGTTTGCCCAGTCGCAAGGGGTTGAATTCGCCCCCAGTTTCGAGGCGGCGATTGCCGACCCTCGCATCGAGGGCGTGGTTTTGTGCACCCCGCACTCCATGCACGCAGACCAGATGGTGGCCGTCGCCGCCGCTGGCAAACACATCTTTTGCGAGAAACCCCTGTGCCTGAACCGGGCCGATGTCATGCGCTCGATCAAGGCCATTCGTGAGCGCAAGCTGACTTTGGCAGTGGGCCATGAGCGCCGCTTCGAGCCCCCTGTCATGAAGGCCATGGAGATGATCCACAGCGGTGTCATCGGCACACCCTTGCAAATGGAGGCCAACTTCAGTCAGGACAAGTTCTTGTCGATGGCCTCGGACAACTGGCGCTTGAACGCAGCCGAGGCCCCAGCCGGCCCGATGACGGCGACAGGCATACACTTGCTCGACTTGTCGGTCGGTGTGTTCGGCCCGGCCGAAACCGTTTTTGCCAGCGTCAAACAGTTGGGCAGTCCCCTGGTGAACGGCGATACCCTGGCCATTTTGGCCACCTATAAGCGGGGCGGCCATGCCTTGATCAGTGCCATTTTGGCGACCCCTTTCGCAGGTCGTTTTGCGGTGTATGGCAGCAAGGGCTGGGTCGAGGTGCGCGACAAGACCCACCCAGAAGCATCGACGGGCTGGACCATGAACTGGCACATACGGGGTGAAGAAGTTCAAACGGCGTCTTACGAACCGCACCCCGCCGTGCTGTCGAATCTGGAGGCTTTTGCCGAGGCTGCCATGGGAGGTCAGCCCTACCCTGTGCCCCAAGAACAAATGTTGGCCAATATTTGCGCCTTGGAAGCGGTGGTGAAGTCAACCCGCAGCGGCAAGGTCGAGCAGGTCGAGAACTGAACCGAAAAAAAGCCTCCCTGCGGGAGGCGTGTTGATCGGGTCAGGGCAAGCCCTGACCGGGTGGCTCAGCGCTTTTTGGCTTTGATCTTGAACAATTTGGCGGCATTGCCGCCGGTGATCAAGTCACGATCGGTTTTGGAGAGTTTTTTCACCGCAGCTACCAGACCCAGGGGATCGACTTCGGCCATGTCGTAGGGGTAGTCGGTGCCCAGCACCACCCGATCAGCGCCGTAGCGATCAATCAGGTTTTTCAGCATGCCAGGATCGAAGGTGATGGTGTCGAAGTAAAAATTCTTTTCCAGATAGGTCGAGGGTTTTTTCTTGATCACACGACGGCAATCGGGGCGGGCACCCCAGGCGTGATCCATGCGCGCCCAGTAGTGCGACAAATAGGCACCACCGTGAGCCAAGATGATGCGCAGCTTGGGGTTGCGGGCCAACACACCGTCAAAGATCAGGTGGCTGACTGCAACCGTGGTGTCCAGCGGATTGCCGATGACGTTGTTGAAGTAATGATCGGTCAGGCGCTCGGCTTGGGTGTAGCCGTTGGGGTGCATGAACAGGGTGACGCCCAACTCGGCCACGCGTTGAAAGAATTTCTCCAGCTTCAGAGACGGGTCGGTCAATTCCTTGCCTGCCACGTTGGTGCCGATTTCGATGCCTTTGAGTCCCAGCTTGTTGACCGCGTACTCTAACTCGCGCACAGCCAGCGTCGCGTCCTGCAGCGGGACAGTGCCCATGCCAACCAAACGGTCGGGGTATTGCGCCACCAGCTTGGCCACGCCTTCGTTGACCGCACGGGCCAATTCGGCCCCCATTTTGGCCGGGGCGAAGTAATAGTACTGGAAGGGTGCAGGAGACACCACCTGGACATCGACGCCCATGCGGTCCATGTCTTTGATGCGGACTTCGACGTCAGACAGCATGGCACCGCGCTCGGCCATTTGCTTGGTGTTGACGTCACGGGTGTGCTGATTGGCGTAGATGTAGGGGTACTCTTGCTGACCTGGATTCAGAGAAGCGGCTTTTTTGGCCACCTCGGGGTTGAAATAGTGGCAATGCACATCGACGTTGAGATGACCATCGGTACGTCCCGATAGTTTCTTGGCGGTCAATGAGGTGAACATTTTGGGCTTGCCCTTGTGCTGGTGATAAGCGTGTTGGCAGGTGGGTGAGCAGGTGAACAACATGTGCAGGTCTCCGAAAAGGAATGGGTGAGTTTAATGCAAGGGTCAGGCCGATCGGGCGATGAAATCGTTCAGGGTTCGAACAAAATCTTGTGGTCTTTGCATCGGGCTGATATGCCCACAAGGGTCGAGCACCACGCAGCGGCTGCCTTTGACTTCGCCAGCCATGGCTTGCATTTCGCTGACCGGAGCGCCGCCGTCTTGAGCGCCGGCCAAGTAGAGCACGGGCAAGTTGATGCGATGCAAATGATCGTGCATGGCCATGCCCTTGATGGCATTGACACACGACACATAGCCCGGCAAAGAAGTGGCGCGAATGATCTCGCTCATGCGTTGCATCAAGGCGCTGTCGCCCGTGCGAATATCGGGGGCGAACCAGCGCTCCAGGGTGGCAGGCACCAGCGCTTCGATGCCTTGCTGACTGAACAGTTGAACCCGCTGATCCCAACCGGCAATGCCCTCGGCGTTGATGCGGGCGCGGCAATTGCAGGCCATCAGGCCCAGCAGGCGATCGGGTTGCTCCAGGGCCAGGGTCATGCCCGTCATGCCCCCCAGCGACACGCCAGCCATCCAGGCTTTGGCAACCTTGGCGGCATCGAGCACCGCCACCAAGTCCTGTGCCAAATCGCTCAGGCTGGGTGATGCACTGGCACAAACGCTTTCGCCGTGACCTCGGGTGTCGTAGGTAATTACCCGATATTTGGCTTGCAGCTCAGGCAAGACCTTTTCCCACATGCGGGCATCGGTGGCCAGAGAATTGGACAGGATCAGCGCGGTGCCGCTGGCCAGGCCCGAGACGCTGTAAGCAATGCGGGTGCCGTCAGGACGGGTGATGTGGTGTTGGTGGCTCATGGTTTTCCCATAGAAAAAGGTTGAGTACAGGCACAGACGATCAAGGCATTGTATGATTTTGTTGATCTTATTATCAACAATCAATCAGGAGTAACCATGGCAGGCAAAAAAGACAAAACGGTGGTGGGCCTCATCGGCATGGGCATCATGGGCTCGTCCATCGGCACCAACCTGCAGTTGTCCGGATTTCATGTCCTGGGCGCCGAGGTGTCGGCTTCGACCCGCAAACGCATGCAAAAACATGTGGCCGAAGTCTTTGCCGAGCCCAGCAGCTGGGTTGGTCGCACGCGTCATTTCATCACCTCTTTGCCCTCCAGCGCGGCCCTGATGCAAGTGGCCCATTTGTTGGTTGACGCCCATCGCAAAGCCGGTGTCAAAAACGCCAAGGCCGTGTTGGCCGAAGTCAGCACCTTTCCGATTGCCGACAAGCAAGCCGCACGCGATGTGTTGGCCTCGGTGGGCATCACCATGATCGATGCACCGCTATCAGGTACCGGGGCCCAAGCCAAGTTACGCGATTTGACCGTGTATGCCAGTGGCGACAAGGCTGCCATCAAGGCCATGATGCCGGTGTTCAAAGGTTTTTCGCGCGAGCAGTTTGATGTCGGCGACTTTGGCAACGGGATGCGCATGAAACTGGTCGCCAACCTGATGGTCGCCATTCACAACGTATCGGCCGCTGAAGCCCTGTTGTTTGGCGTCAAAATGGGCCTGGACCCCAAGCGCACCGTCCAGGTGGTGGGTGGGGGTGCGGGGACTTCGCGCATGTTCCAGGTTCGCGGGCCCATGATGGCGACGCGGGGCTGGAAAGAGGCCACCATGAAAAACAAGGTCTGGCAAAAGGACATGACCATCATCCAAAATGCCTTGCAAGAACTGAATGTGCCTGCCCCCTTGTTTTCGGCTTGTCTGCCGATTTATTTGTCGGCCATGTCGCAAGGGCACGAGCTCGATGACACGGCTTCGGTGTATGCCGTGCTCGAACGGGCCGCTGGGGGCCAAAGATGAGCGCCAACGCTGAATTGAGCGAGGCCCAAACCAAACAACGGGCGTTTCGAAATGCCCTGGGCTCTTTTCCGACGGGGGTGACCATCATCACCACACAGGATCCGTCAGATGGGCGCATGACCGGCATCACGGTCAACAGCTTCAGTTCTGTTTCGCTGGACCCGCCCCTGGTGCTTTGGTCCTTGGCCCGCAAGTCACCCAACCTGGATCAATTCGCGGTAGGCCGTCAACACGCCATCCATGTTTTGTCGCAAGAACAAAAAGACCTGGCTTATCACTTCGCCGCGCCCAAGCCGGATAAGTTCGCTGGTGTGCAGCACCACGTTCCAGCTGATTTCAAGGCCCCCATTCTGGCGGGGGCCACGGCTTGCTTTTATTGCGAAACCCACCAATTGCTCGATGGCGGCGACCACCTGATTGTGCTGGCCCGTGTGCTGCACCACGAAACCACCGAACATGCCCCATTGCTCTTTGCCAAGGGCACCATGATGAAGCTTCAGGAGTCCATATGAATTTCGCCATCATTCGAGGGGTCCGCATCCACTACCGGGTGTTTGGCCACACGGGGCCGTGGGTGGCATTGGTGACCGGGGGACGGCGCGGTTTTCAGGAGTTCATTGCCTTTGCCGAGAAAATTGCGGCGCAAGGTTTTCAGGTCTTGCTGCACGATCGTCGCAACACCGGTGCGTCCGATGTTTTGATCGAGGGTGAGGACGGCGAAGAAGAAATCTGGGCCGATGACCTGGCCCTGTTGCTCGATCACCTGGGGGTCGGCCAGGCGCACATCGGGGGCACCTCATCTGGGGCGCGTTTGTCCATGCTGTTCTATTTGCGTCACCCGCAACGGGTCAAAACCCTGTTGTTGATGCGCATCACGGGCGGTGACTTTGCCGCCGGGCGTTTGCCACAAAACTACTATGGCCAATTCATCGATGCGGCCCGTCAGGGTGGCATGAAAGCGGTTTGCTCGACCGAGCAATACCAAGAACGCATTGCAGCCAACCCAGCCAACGAAGCCAGGCTGATGGCCATGGACCCGGCGCAATACATACGGGTCATGAGCCATTGGCTGGATATTTTTCTGCGCGGGCCACGCAAACCGGTGCTGGGCATGACCGATGAAGCCATGGCCAGCATCAAGGTCCCGACTTTGGTGGTGCCAGGCAATGACAACACCCATGCTTCGGTCAACGGCATCGCCGCCCACGAGCGCATACCAGGTTCCGAGTTGTACTCACTGCCGATTCAAGACGAGGATGTGCCTCTGCTGCCGTTTTCTGCATGGGCCGACGTCGAGGCCGAACTGGCCGACGCCTTGTGCAACTTCATGCGCCGTCACGCCTGAATCCGCACGCTTGAAGCCGCAAGACACTTTGTTGGACAGGAGATTGACATGCCTCTGAACTTGTTGAAATGGACCGGTGTTTGGGCTTGTGCACTCGTCACATCCATGGCGTGGGCGCAAACCTTTCCGAGCAAGGCGATCCGCATCATCGAGCCGGCCGGGCCTGGCAGTGCGGTGGACGTGTTTGCCCGCAGGCTGGCCACACCGTTGGCCGAGCGATTGGGGCAAGCGGTGCTGGTTGACAACAAGCCCGGCGGCAACAGCGCCATCGGTGCCCGTGAGGCGGCCCGCGCACCCGCCGATGGGCACACCCTGTTTCACGCCAACATCAACAACTCGCTCAATGACTTGTTGCAAAGCGACCCTTGCTGCAAGCTCAACGAGGCCCTGATTCCCATCACCATGTTGACCAGCTCGCCTCTGGTCATGGTGGTGCCGCCCAGCTTGGGCGTTAAAAATTTGACCGAATACCAGGCCTGGGCCAGAGCCAATCCGGACAAGGCCACCTTCGCTTCGGGGGGCAGCGGCTCGGTGACGCAATTGATAGGCACCAAGGTCAATATGATCACTGGCCTGAAAGTGCTGGAGGTGCCCTACAAAGCCATCGGGGCCGAACTGCCCGACTTGTTGGCCGGGCATGTCAGCACGGCTTATTTGGCCCCCGTGGTGGTGGCGCAGCTCATCAAATCGGGCAAGCTTATTGCCTTGGGTGTGGCGGGCGCACGCCGCGTGCCCATCATTGGCGATGTGCCAACTCTGACCGAACAGGGCCTGACCGGGGCCATCGCCATGGGTTGGAATGGCTTGTTCGTGCCTGCGGGCACGCCGCGATCGGTGATTCAAAAGCTGCAAAGCGAAATATCGACCATCATGGCGACCCCCTCTTTTCAGCAGGAGGCCAAAGACCTGGGGTATGAATTGGGCGGCGGGCAAGCCGATGAATTCGCCGCCTACATCAAGTCCGAGCTCGATCGTTGGGGTCAGGTGATTCGCGACGCCAAAATCAAATAAACCCATTTGCCCCGCCTGATGGGACAATGGGGGCATGCATCCCAAAGCCTTATTGGAGGCCTGCACCGAGCTGGTTCGGCAGGCCCTGACCTTCACCCACCCGGCGGATGCCGTGGTGTCGCGGTTTTTTCGTCAGCAGCACGGCAAGAGCGCGTACGGTTCGCGCGACCGTGCCGTGCTGGCCGAGACGCTCTATCATGTGTTGCGACACAAACTGCGCTATGAACATCTGGCGCCTTCGGGCAGTGGGCCGCGCGAGCGGCGCCTGGCGATTTTGGGTTTTGCCCAGCATTTGCAAGACCAGCGAGCGGGCCAGGAGGGGGCCACCGATTTTCTGAAAAGCGCCTTGAGCGAGACCGAAAAAAACTGGCTCGATGCTTGTTTGGCCATTGACCTCAATCAACTGTTGGACCGACACCGTTACAGCCTGCCCGACTGGCTCGACGAGACTTTGCGTGTCCAATGCGGCAGCCCGCAGGACTACCAGGCTTTGGCGGCCGGCTTGCTGCAAACAGCCCCACTGGATTTGCGAGTCAACGACCTGAGCGATCGCCGCGCCGATGTACAAGCCGAGTTGGCCCTGTTGGGCTGGCCCTGCCAAGCCACGCCTTACTCCCCCTGGGG
>CAYMJT010000061.1:0-15391 GCA_964390775.1 uncultured Bordetella sp. | reverse complement strand
AAAACCGATCGACATGACCTGGACGCCAAAGTTTTCCAGCGGCTCCATGGTCTGACCATCTTCGGTTTCGGGGCGAGCGTCAATACCCATCATCATGGGCTGGCTGGGGCCATAAATATCGGCGTCGAGCAGGCCCACCTTGGCCCCCTCGGCCGCGAGGGCCAGCGCCAGGTTGACGGCGGTCGTGCTTTTGCCCACGCCGCCCTTGCCCGAGGCCACGGCAATGATGTTTTTGACTTGCGGCATGAGCGCCACACCGCGCTGGGCCGCATGGGCCACCACCTGAGTGCTCAGCTGTACCGACACATTTTGTACACCTGGCACCGCACGCACAGCGGCAATGAGCTGCTGGCGCAAGTCGTTATGCAGGCTTTTGGCGGGGTAGCCCAGCTCGACCTCGAACGAAACATCGCCGCCATTCACGGACAGGTTTTTGGTGTTTTTGGATCCCGCCAGGGCTTGCCCGGTGAGGGGGTCAATGACGGTCTGGATGGCCTGGTGGATTTGTTCTGTGGTCGGCATGACAAGGTCTGTAAAGGTCTGACGATGAGAGAGTTTACCGACAAGCCATAAAATGGAAGGCTTTCCCCGCCTATAACCCTGATCATGTCACAGCCAGCGCGTCGTCAACTGTTTGTCACCACGGCCCTGCCCTACGCCAACGGCAAGTTCCACATCGGCCACATCATGGAGTACATCCAGGCCGACATCTGGGTGCGCTTCCAGCGCATGCAAGGCCATCAGGTGCACTTCGTCTGCGCCGACGACGCCCATGGTGCCCCCATCATGATCGCGGCCGAAAAAGCCGGCCAAACACCGCAGCAGTTCGTGGCCGCCATCGCCGCTGGCCGCAAACCTTATCTGGACGGGTTTCACATCTCGTTTGACAACTGGCACAGCACCGACGGCCCCGAGAACCATGCGCTGGCGCAACAGATCTACCTCGACCTGAAACAGGCGGGCCTGATCGAGACCCGCACCATCGAGCAGTTCTATGACCCGCAAAAGGCCATGTTTTTGCCCGACCGCTTCATCAAGGGCGAATGCCCCAAGTGCGGTGCCAAAGACCAATATGGCGACAACTGCGAGAGCTGCGGCGCGGTGTATTCACCCACCGAACTGAAAAACCCCTACTCGGCCCTGAGCGGCGCCACGCCGGTGCTTAAAACCTCGGACCATTTTTTCTTCAAACTCTCGGACCCGCGCTGTCTGGCGTTTCTGGACCAGTGGACCCGCAGCGGCGCGGTGCAACCCGAAGTGCTGAACAAAATCAGCGAATGGATCGAGCCCGGTGAGGACGGCAAACCCAAAATGGGCGACTGGGATATTTCGCGCGACGCGCCCTACTTTGGCATCGAAATACCCGACGCGCCAGGCAAATACTTTTATGTCTGGCTCGACGCCCCCATCGGTTACCTGGCCTCGCTCAAAAACCACTTTGACCAAGGCGGCGCCAAAGCCCTGGGCGAAGCGCGCAGCTTCGAAGACTTTGTCGCCGACGCCCAAGTCGAGCAATACCACTTTATCGGCAAAGACATCATCACCTTCCACACCCTGTTTTGGCCGGCCATGCTGCATTTTTCGGGCCGCAAAGTGCCCAACGCTGTGTTCGTGCACGGCTTTCTAACCGTCAGCGGCGAAAAAATGAGCAAGAGCCGGGGCACCGGCCTGGACCCGCTGAAATACCTCGACCTGGGCATGAACCCCGAATGGTTGCGCTATTACCTGGCGGCCAAACTCAATGGCCGCAACGAGGACGTGGACTTCAACCCCGAAGACTTCCAGGCCCGCGTCAACGCCGACCTGGTGGGCAAGTTCATCAACATCGCCTCGCGCGCAGCGGGCTTCATCGCGAAACGATTCGAGGGCCGGCTGGGGGCTGTTTCTGCCGACGGTTTGGCACTGCTGAAACTGCTGCGCGAAGGCCTGTCACCAGTGGCCCAACACTACGAGCAACGCGACACCGCGCGCGTGCTGCGCGAAGTCATGCTACTGGCTGACCGGGTGAACGAATACGTGGACGCCAACAAGCCCTGGGAGCTGGCCAAACAAACGGGTCAAGAAGCGCGCCTGCACGATGTCTGCAGCACCTGCATCGAGGCCTTCCGGCTACTGGCCACCCTGCTCAAGCCCGTGCTACCGCAACTGGTCCAACAGGTCGAAGCCTTTTTGCAAGTGCAGCCCCTGGACTTTGCCCAAGCCCAGCATGCCCTGGGGGCGGGTCACCCCATAGGCACCTACCAGCACCTGATGCAACGCGTCGACCCCAAGATGCTGGACGCCTTGTTCGAGCCTGCACCCGAGCCAGTGGCCGAAGTGCTGCCCGGCGGCGAAGCACTGGCCCCGACCATAGGCATCGACGACTTTGCCAAGATCGACTTGCGCATCGCCAAAATCGTTGAATGCGATGCGGTAGAGGGTTCGACCAAGTTGTTGCGCCTGGGCCTGGACGTGGGCGAGGGCCGCATCAGACAAGTCTTCAGCGGCATCGCCAGCATGTACCAGCCCAGTGACTTGCTGGGCAAACTGACCGTGGTGGTCGCCAATCTGGCCCCACGCAAAATGAAATTTGGCGTCAGCGAGGGCATGGTGCTGGCCGCCAGCCACGCCGACGAAAAGACCCAAGCCGGCATTTATGTCTTGCAACCCTGGCCCGGTGCCGAGCCCGGCATGCGCATCCACTGAGAAAGACCCCAATACCCCCCCATTTGGCGGGTAGCGGTCAGGCTGATACCATGGGGTCTATGTTGAAGAAAGTGCAGTCGCCCATGAAAGATGACGTGAACCACGGGACCCCGGTCTCGGTGAAGATCCGCGAGCGTCTGCTCCAGGCGCGCAAACGTTTTCACTCGAACGACAATATCTCTGACTTCATCCAGCCGGGTGAACTCGAAGCCCTGCTCGACGAAGTCGAGGTCAAGATGCGCGGCGTGCTAGAGAGCCTGGTCATCGACACCGACCACGACCACAACACCGCCGATACCGCACGGCGGGTCGCCAAGATGTATTTGCAAGAGGTGTTCCGGGGTCGCTATGTGCATGCGCCCAGCATCACCGAATTCCCCAACGCAGAACACCTCAACGAGCTGATGATTGTCGGCCCCATCACCGTGCGCAGCGCTTGCAGCCACCACTTCTGCCCGGTGATCGGCAAAATCTGGATCGGTGTGCTGCCCAACGAACACACCAATGTAATCGGCCTGTCCAAATACGCCCGTCTGGCCGAATGGGTCATGGGCCGACCCCAGATTCAGGAAGAAGCCGTGGTGCAACTGGCCGACCTGATCCAGGAAAAAACCCAGCCCGATGGTCTGGCCCTGGTCATGCAGGCCAGCCACTATTGCATGGCTTGGCGCGGCGTCAAAGACATGGACAGCCGCATGATCAACTCGGTCATGCGCGGCGCGTTCCTCAAGGACCCCAACCTGCGCCGTGAATTTCTGTCGCTGATTCCGCAAAAGGACTGATGCACATGCTGGTTCGCCTACTCTATGTCAGCCGCGCGGTTGACCCCAATTCAGTCCAAGCCATCGACGACATCCTGGCCTCGGCCCGCAACCACAATCTGTCGCAAGGCATCACTGGCATCTTGTGCTATGGCGGCGGCATCTTTTTACAAGCCATCGAAGGCGGTCGGGGCGCGGTGAATGACCTGTACAACCAGATCGTGAGCGACGATCGGCACAAAGACGTGGTGCTGCTGCATTATGAGGAAATCTCTGAGCGCCACTTCAGCGGCTGGACCATGGGCCAAGTGAACCTGTCCAAACTGAACACGTCCATCGTGCTGAAGTACTCTGAACGCCCCGAACTGGACCCCTATGCCGTGTCGGGCAAAGTGTCCATGGCCCTGCTCGAAGAGCTGATGGCCACGGCCTCGATCATCGGCCGCGCCTGATTTCTTGGGCGGCTTCAATGGCTGGCGACACACCCTTGGTGCTGGGGTGCGACTTCTCCAGCAGCCCCACTAAAACCAAACCCATCGTCATCGCCCTGGGCCAACTGGAACAGGGCCGTGTGCGCCTGAACGAACTGCACACCTTTCCCAGTTTGGATGAATGGGGCGATTGGCTTCAACACGAGGGCGACTGGGTCGGCGGCTTTGACCTGCCCTTTGGGCTGCCGCGTGAACTGGTCCTTGAATTGGGCTGGCCGCAGACCTGGGCGGCTTGCATGGACCACTACTGCGCCTTGTCACGCGCAGAAATACGGGCGCAATTCAAAGCCTTTTGCGATGCGCGCCCCGTGGGAAACAAATTCGCGCACCGCGCCTGCGATATACCCGCAGGTTCCAGCCCATCGATGAAATGGGTCAACCCGCCCGTGGCCTACATGATGCACGCCGGCATGCCACGCCTGCGGACAGCCGGGCTGCACCTAGCGGGGCTGTGCGATGGAGACCCACGCCGAGTGGCCCTGGAAGCCTACCCCGGGCTGTTGGCACGTGAATTGATCGGCAACCGGTCTTATAAAAGCGATGACCGCTCCAAACAAACAGCGGAACGCTGGGTGGCCAGGTCAGATTTGTTGCAAAAGTTGGAACTGGGGCAGACAAGATTAGGGCTGCGCCTGCAACTGAGCAACGCCCTGCGCGAAAAACTACTGAGCGACGGCAAAGCCGATGCGCTGGACGCCGTGCTGTGCATGGTGCAGGCGGCGTGGGGGCTGAGCAGATACCAGCAAGGGGATGAGAGGTATGGGTTGCCAGAGTTCGATGGCTTGGAGGGGTGGATTGTGGGGGGATAACCACGCCAGACCTTGATGCCGATCAAATATGTCTTTAGTTTGTAAATTTAAATTAAATACCATATAAAAGCTTTAGATAAAGCCTAGAATGAACAGCGTGAGGGTGCGTTGCGGTGCTGAACTCTTCCCACACAACACTTCAACTTTTTGAAAGGTCCGATATGAAAAAGCTCATTGCTGTGATGTGTCTGGCAGGTTTGGCTGGTGGCGCCTGGGCAGCCGATGAAAAGCCCAATAACGTGGGTTGTGGCGTGGGTAGCATGATTTTTGAAGGCTCCAGCGATGTCATTTCGCAGATCCTGGCGTCTACGACCAACGGCTCGTTTGGCAACCAAACCTTTGGCATCAGCTCGGGCACGGTGGGCTGCAGCCAAAACGGCATGGTTCCCGCCAGAAAAATGGCCGTTTTGTTCATCGAAGGCAATCAGGACAAACTGGCTGCTGAAATGGCATCGGGTCAAGGTGCCAGCTTGACGGGCCTGGCTTATGTGGTGGGGGTGAGTCCAGCCGAGCAAATGGCGTTCAACCAAACCCTGAAGCAACACTATGCGGCCATCGTCACTGACAGCCAAATCAGTGCGGCCCAGATGCAAGCCAATCTGAAGTCAGTGCTGGCGGCCAGCGCGTTCAAAGCACAGGCCGAAAGCCTCTGATTTGACCGTCTCGACCGTCGCGTCACCCAGTGCCAATCTGTTCAAGCAGATTGGCACTTTTTTTGTGGGTTGGGCAATCTTCATGGGGGCCTGGGCCCAGACTGCTGCACCCACGTCCGGGCTTGAACTGAGCTACTTGGCAACGTTGCAACAACGGGCCCAGCATGAGAAATGGGCACAAGACCCGCAATGGCTGGCATTCCTGCAATTCAAGCAGCACCCCTTGACCCGACGCTGGCGCAGCCTCGCCAGCGACCCTCAATTCCTGACCTCGCCGCAAGGATCGGTAGACCCGCAAAAAGAGCTGGAAGCCACACTGGCCGCCATGTTTGAACCTGCCGACCTTGAAAACCCTGGGCGCCACCCGCAATGCCGTCATGTGGCACGGTTTCATTGGCTGGTTCAGGTGTTGCACATCGACGAACGCCTGGTGCGACAACCCTGTGAAGATTTTCAGCAATGGCGCGACGCCATCGACCCTGCCCGTGTGAGCTTGGTGTTTGCCTCGGCCTACCTGAACAACCCTTCTTCAATGTACGGTCACACGTTTTTGCGCATCGACGCGCCGCCAGAGCGTCGTCGGCCCGAGCAATGGTCGTACACCCTCAGTTATGCAGCAGACGCCAACCCCAAAGATGGCATCAGTTTCGCCTACAAGGGTTTGCTGGGCCTCTACCACGGGACCATGGCAAGCCCCACGTATTTTTTAAAGCTGCGTGAGTACAGCCTGATCGAAAACCGTGATTTGTGGGAATACCAACTGCAACTCCAAGCCAGCGAGGTCGAGCGCCTGGTGGAGTACGCATGGGAGGTGTCGCAGGCCAAATTCAACTATTACTTTTTCGATGAGAACTGCGCTTATATGCTGATGGTCTTGCTCGATGTGGCCCGACCGTCGCTGAAACTGGCCAATCAATTCACCTGGCGAGCCATCCCTTCGGACACCGTGAAAGCCGTGGTGCGCTCGGGGTTGGTTGCCCACACCCAATACCACCCCAGCGAACAGAGTCTGCTTCTGGCGCAATCGCGCCTGCTGTCGGATCAGGCCATCGGTGCCGTGCAGGCGTTTGCCACCGGGAAGCAGGGGCTGGAAGCCTTCCAGACCATCGATCAGACAGAACGGGTGGCCGCCATGGACTTGGCAGATCGCTATGCACTCTACCTGGCCGTCAAAAAAGAGCAGCCAGGCACCGAGATACAGCGACGACTGCACGAACTCAGGTTAGAGCGCAGTCAGTGGCCCACAGGCGGACCCATCGAGGTGACCGAGCCCGCACGTCCTGAGGCCGGTCACGGCAGCCAGCGTTGGCGGGTGCAATACGGGCAAGAGCAAGGCCTGCGCTACACCGAGTGGGGCTACCGCCCGGCCTATCATGATTTGCTGGACCCTGGGGCGGGGTTTATAGAAGGCGCAGAAATCGAATTTGGCGATCTATCGGTTCGCACCGATGAGCAAGGGCAGAGCCGATTGCAGCAATTCAAACCCATAGGCATACGCTCGACACCATCACAGACGCGCTTGCTCTCTAACCTGTCATGGCAAGTGAGTTTGGCCTGGAACCGGGTCCCCCAACTGCGTGAACAGCCCTTGGTCGGTCAGATCAATGGAGGCTTGGGCCAAACCTGGAATTGGGGCGGTCAAGCCCGCTCGACCGTATTGATTGAAATCGACGCCTGGAACGGTCCAGGATTAAAAAGCGGCAGCGCCACCGCATGGGGGCCGAGCTGGCGCGGTGAATTTGACTGGACCGAGCGCTGGCACACCGAAGTCGTGATGAGCGAAAAACAGTTTTCCAACACCTTGGGCACGGTCAGATTTTGGCGCATATTGCAGCGCCTCTCTTCCTCGGCATCGAGTTCTTGGGTTTGGGGCTTGAGTGGCGGGCACGGTAGCCCCAGACAGAGTTATTTGGAGTGGCGATATTTCCAGTGAACCTGGGCCTTTGGGTTAACCACCCATGGCAATGGAGGCATGAATCGAGATG
This sequence comes from uncultured Bordetella sp., assembly GCA_964390775.1. GTDB lineage: Bacteria > Pseudomonadota > Gammaproteobacteria > Burkholderiales > Burkholderiaceae_C > Limnohabitans. The sequence continues at coordinate 8,007 of CAYMJT010000061.1, read as the reverse complement.
GTGGTTGCGACTGGCGTCACGATCTTTTTTTGACCGTGACCTTCATTTCGAACAGCATCCACCCTGACCAAGCCCAGTTTGGTTAATCGGGCCACATCCTTGGATACCGCGCTGGGATCCCGGTGTGAGGCAACAGCCAAATCAGCGATGGATCGTCCACCTTTGCTGGCCAAACGCAGCAATTCAAAACGCTTGGGTGTCAGTTGACTCAGGAAATCCTCAAACTCATGGCTGGTAAAAACTTTGGCGTACGGCAAAAGGGCTGCCTTGGCATCCAGTGCGCGTGCGACTTCCTTGCTTTTGCGGGAATGCTGACTCAGAGCGAGATCTCTCTTGAAGTCTTGAATCGAAATTTTCGTTTTGCTCATCACTGCACTCCATTGACAAACCGAATGGCGATTTCCTGCCACTCAGTCTCGAATTTCTCATACAGGGCCTCGTAACCCGAAAAATCTTCTGCGGTCATGCGCCCCATGAAATGCCGATGTGAAAACCCATGACTGTTGTCATAACCCAGCACTCGACCGTTATCGCCCCCATAGATCGCGGGGTTGATATAAGCCAGTGCGTAGCTGATGACTTTCTTCGAAGGCAACTCCCGAATGACCCTTTCCTTCAAAACCCCTCCTCCCAGTCTGCGCGGGATAGCCACATCCATAGGGGCATAGATCTCTTGGATTTTCGGCGCTTTTGTAGCAGGCATGATTTCATACTTCCTATCTGATGTCAAGACAACCGGTCATTCAACTTGTCGTTGCTCATCAGGGCAATGGAACTGCTTTCGCCCACCATATGTCCGATGCACTGCGCGAATTGATCGCGCAGGTTTTCATCATCGGGTAACTTCTGGTCCAGCAGGTGCAATAACTGCGGCAACTCCGCCGGGCTGAGTGACCTCTCGAACCGCATGAGGATGGTCACCAGATTATTCAAATCGCTGATATTGTGCGGCACATCCCGGTTGATGTCCAGCAACAGATGGCGGTGTTGCAACATCGCCGGTGTCAGCAGTCCACGCTGGGGTCTCCAGATGCGGTCATGCAAGCGGGTGGAAGCGTGCCAGGGCCGATCACCGTGGTAGAGCACGATGCACAGCACAGGAGGCCACAAGCGCAGTTCCGCAGGGATCAATTTTTTCGCGAGCAGGGTCTCGTACAGCAAACCGCTGTAGACACAGGTGCGCAAGGACATGTGCGGGTGCGGGGTGCGCTGAAACTCAATCAGAAAACACAGCGGCTGGCCCGCATGGGTTTTGACCATCCAGGCGCTATCGAGGTGGCGTTTGCCCAAAGCCTTGGTGATGAGCTCACTGGGCAGTGGGGTCAGCGTGCTGAAGTCGATGGCGTCGAGCACCGGGTCGGGGCAGAAACACCCAATGAGATGTTGCACCATGAGCGGCGAACGAAACAGCGACTTGTAGCTAGCGTCGTGGCGGCGATGACGTGGCATGTCAGGACCATTGCAAGAGAGTCCTGTATTTCACCTGAAAAATCACGGTTTGCATCGCCAAAAAATGTGATGCATGCACCCTGCCCAAGGTTAACTAAACAAACTCTAACCGCCACTCAACCCATTTCCCGAAAACTCTTCAGCGGCGCCAGTGGCGGGTATTCGGGCGCACGCTTTTGCTGCTGCGCGGTGATGGCCTCGCGCACATGGGACTGGCTCCAGATCGCGCCTTGCATCCATCCCATCTGGCGCAGACTGTCCTCGACGCTGTGGTCGCGCGCATAGTGCAAGACCTGTTTGGTTCCCCAAATGGCGACTGGGGGTTTGGCGGCAATCTCGTGCGCGGCTTTCAGCGCCGCTTGCACGGTCGCTTGATGGTCGGGCAAGACCTCGTTGACCAAGCCCCAGCGCAGGGCTTGCTCGGCGCCCAGGCGCCGACCCGTGTACGCCAACTCTTTGACGATGGCCATCGGCAGGAGTTTGGGCAAGCGTTGCAGGGTGCCCACGTCAGCGACCAGGCCGATGTTGATTTCTTGAATGCAAAAAAACGCATCGGCTGCGGCATAGCGCATGCAACACGCAGTGACCATATCGACCGCGCCCCCAATACACCCGCCTTGAATCGCGGCGATCACCGGCATGCGCAAGGTCTCGAGCAGGGTGAAGGTCTGCTGCATGTCGGTCAACTGGTCAAAGACTGCAGCGCGCCCTTCGGCGCTGCCCTCGTCCAGGGTGATGGCACCTTCAAAGGTCTGCAAATCCATGCCGGCACTGAAATGGCGTCCGGTGCTGGAAATGACCAGCGCCCGGGCTTGCCCCTGCTGGTGCATGTCAGTCAGGATGTCGTGCAACTGGCGCCAGAATGCGGGTTGCATGGTGTTGAGGGCCTCGGGGCGGCTCAGCACCAAATGAGCCACTGCGCCATCGTGGCTCAGTCGGAAGCAGTTCAAGGCAGTCATGTTCAGTCTCCAGATCTGTTGCGACACACCGGGCAATCGGCCACCCGACCCAAGCGCATTTCACTCCATTCCAATCGATGACCGTCGAGCATCAACAGTCGACCCGGCACCTGACTGCCCAGTCCCATCAGTATTTTCAGGGCCTCGGTGGCTTGCATGGCCCCCATCACACCCACCAACGGGGCCAGCACGCCCATGGTGGCGCAACGCACTTCGGGCGGTGCCTGATCGGGCGGGAACAGGCAGGCGTAGCAAGGCGAGTCGCTCTGGCGCGGGTCAAACACGCTGAACTGGCCATCGAAACCCAGTACCGAGCCACTGACCAGGGGCACCCCGTGCCGAAAGCAGGCCGCATTGACGCGCTGGCGGGTGTCAAAGTTGTCGCTGCCGTCGACCACCACCTGCGCTTGGGGCACCCAGGTGTCCAGCCAGGCATCGTCGGCGCGAGCCATGTGGGTGTGCACCTGCACGGTGGGGTTGAGCGCCAGCATGGCCTGTCGGGCCGAGTCCACTTTGGCTTGCCCGACGCGGTCGCTGGCGTGGGCAATCTGGCGCTGCAAATTGGTTAAATCGACCCGATCGTCGTCAATCAGACTGATGCGGCCCACGCCACTGGCAGCCAGGTACATGGCGATGGGTGAGCCCAGCCCACCGGCTCCGATCAATAAGGCATGAGCGCCCAATGCGTTTTGCTGACCTTCAACCCCCACCGCATCGAGCAAGATGTGGCGGGAGTAGCGCAGCAACTCGTCATCGGTCAAGCGTCAATTCTCCTTTTTGGGCTCGGCACGCTCAGATTGAGTCTTGCTGGCGATCACGGCCACGCCCTTGAGTTGGTTCAGGGCTTGCTGAAGCTGGAAGTCGTCTTTGCTGCCAAACTCGGGCGGTCGGCGCTGATTGTTGGGCTTTTTCGATTCTTCCTCCAGGCGCTTGAGGGCCTGCTCGCGGGCTTTTTCGCGCTCGGGGTTGCGGGCCTCTTCGCCCTGTCCGCTGTTGAGGTGTTTTTCCAGATCGGCTTCGCGGGTGCGCAATATGGCAAAGGGGCTGCCCTCGGGGGTCTCATCGACCAACACGTCGGGCACGATGCCCTTGGCCTGAATCGAGCGTCCACTGGGGGTGTAGTAGCGCGCGGTCGTGATCTTCAAGGCGGTGTCCGGCCCCAATTGGCGCACGGTCTGCACCGAGCCTTTGCCAAAAGTCTGACTGCCCATGATCTTGGCGCGTTTGTGATCTTGCAAGGCGCCCGCCACGATTTCGCTGGCCGAGGCCGAGCCTTCATTGACCAAGACCACCAACGGAATGCGTCGGAATATGCCCTGGGTGCGCTCGGTCATGCGGGCGATGGGGTCAGCCCCGCCACGGCGCTGATAGAACTGGGGCGCGGCCTTGTAGACGAATTGGCTTTCGGCCAACTGGCCGTTGGTGCTGACCACGCTGACGTTGTCGGGTAAAAAAGCCGCCGATACGGCGACTGCCGCGTCGAGTAAGCCGCCAGGGTCATTGCGCAAGTCCAGCACCAGACCTTTGAGCTGCGCTTCTTGCTGGTAAATTTCTTCCAGTTTTTTGGCAAAGTCATCAACGGTGCGTTCTTGAAACTGTGACAGACGCAACCAGGCATAGCCCGGCTCCATCACCCGGCCTTTAACGCTTTGGGTCTTGATTTCTTCGCGCACGATGGTGACGGGGAAGGTGCGGTTTTCGTCTTTTCGGAAGATGGTCAAAACCACCCGGGTGTTGGGTTCGCCGCGCATGCGCTTGACGGCATCATTGAGGGTCAGGCCCTTGACCGCCGTGTCGTCCACTTTGGTGATCAAGTCGCCCGATTTCAGGCCAGCGCGAAACGCTGGCGAGCCTTCAATGGGCGAGACCACTTTCACCAGGCCCTCTTCCATGGTGATTTCAATGCCTACCCCGACAAAGCGGCCCGAAGTGCCCTCTCGAAACTCTTTGAAGCTTTTCTTGTCAAAGTACTGCGAGTGCGGGTCCAAACTGGCGACCATGCCCGAAATGGCGTCGGTGATCAGCTTTTTTTCATCTACCGGCTCGACATAGTCGCTTTTGACCATACTGAAGACTGCCGCCAATTGCTGCAATTCTTCCAGCGGCAAGGGTGCCATATTGGAGCGGGCGACCGTTTGCAATGACACGGTGGTCAAAGCACCGGCCAGGGCACCGACGCCCAGCCAGCCAACGATTTTGAGGGTGTGACGCATGTTGTTCACCTAAGTAAATGGCTCTATGGTAATGGCAGTGCCAAGGGTTTGCAGATCAGGGGTCGGCCCATGGGCTGGACTTAAGCCTTGCCTTGCGAGGCCACTGCGGCGGCGGCTTGGGCGGCTGCCTGGGCGTCGCCCAGATAACGGTGCCCGATTGGCTTGAGTTGGTGGTCCAGGTCATAGACCAGGGGTATACCGTTGGGAATGTTCAATCCCACGATGTCTTGGTCAGAGATGCCATCGAGGTACTTGACCAGGGCCCGAATCGAGTTGCCATGAGCGACCACCAAAATACGCCGGCCCGCTTGAATGGCCGGGGCCATGGTGTCCTGCCAAAATGGAGTCACACGAGCCACGGTGTCCTTGAGGCATTCGGTCAGGGGCACTTGCCCGGGGCTGAGTTTGGCATAACGCAGGTCGCCGCGCTCGCAGCGCGGATCGGTAGGCTCTAGGGCCGGCGGCGGGGTGTCATAACTGCGACGCCACACCAGGACTTGTTCGTCGCCGTATTGTTTGGCCATATCGGCCTTGTTCAGGCCCTGCAAGGCACCGTAATGGCGCTCGTTCAGGCGCCAGCTGTGCAGTACCGGCAGCCAAGGACGCCCCATGGCGTCCAGGGCATGCCACAGGGTATGAATGGCGCGCTTGAGAACGCTGGTATAGGCGACATCAAACTCAAAGCCTTCGGCTTTGAGCAGGGCGCCGGCTTGCTGGGCCTGGCGCACACCGGTTTCGGTCAGGGCCACGTCGGTCCAGCCGGTAAAGCGGTTTTCCAGATTCCAGGTCGATTCGCCGTGTCGAATGAGAACAAGTTGGTGCATGATGTGGGTGTCGGGGGGGGCATGGGCTTGCCCCGCTTGGGGTTGATGCTTTGATTTTAGAATGTCAGGCTGACAAAATTGAAAAACAGGAAGCTATTTTGCAATTCATACTCGATAACTGGATGTTGATCTCCGTCGCCCTGGCCTCGGGTTTCATGCTTTTTTTACCCGTGATCCAAGGGTCGTCGGCTTCGGGCGTCACGGTCATCCAAGCGGTGCAAAAGATCAATCGCGAAAAGGCCTTGGTCATTGACGTTTGTTCCGAACAGGAATACGCCGCCGGGCACTTGCCGGGAGCGCGCCACATTGCCCTGTCCGACCTGCCCAGTCGCCTGCCCGAGGTGGCGCGCGATAAAGATCAGCCCCTGATCATGGTCTGCGCCAGCGGTATGCGCTCGCGCAGCGCCGTTTCGGCGGCCAAAAAACTGGGCTATACCCAAGCGCATTCGCTGACCGGTGGTCTCAAGGCCTGGCGCGAAGCCAGCCAACCGGTCGTCAAGACCTGAACCCATCTGTCTCACTCTAGCTTTATCCGGAGCTCACATGTCCCGCGTCAAGATGTACACCACCGCCGTTTGCCCCTATTGCATTCGGGCCAAACAGATTCTGAAGTCCAAAGGGGTGCAAGAGATCGAGGAAATTCGCATCGACAGCGACCCAGCCCAGCGCGATCACATGATGGCCATTACCGGTCGCCGCACCGTGCCCCAGATTTTTATTGGTGACACGCACGTGGGCGGCTGTGACGACCTCATTGCATTGGACGGACGCGGCGGCCTCGAGCCTTTGCTGAAGGCTTGATTTTTCAAGCATAATTGTTTTTTTATTCACCTTGGCGGCCCGTCTCGGGGCCGTGTTTGGGGCCGTCGCCCCGCAGGACCCCCCGAATGACCGAATCTGCCGCGCCCATCTTCAATATTTTGCGCGTTTACCTCAAAGACGCCTCGCTGGAACAACCCAACTCACCGGCCATTTTGAACAGCGCCGAGCAACCCACCGTCGATATTCAGTTGGGGGTTGGAGTGCAAACCCTCACTGAGGGTCAAGTCGAAGTCACGGTGCAAGCCACAGTGACCTCGCGACTGGGTCAGCAAACGCTGTTTTTGGTGGAAGCCAAGCAAGCCGGCCTCTTTCAGGCCGAGAACATTCCCGAAGACCAAATGGGCCCCCTGGTGGGCATTGCTTGCCCGCAAATCGTCTATCCCTATTTGCGTGGTAATGTCGCCGACCTGATTCAGCGCGCCGGCTTCCCGCCGGTGCATCTGACCGAGGTGAATTTCCAGGCCATTTATCAGCAGCAACTGGAACAGCAAGCCCAGGCCCAATAAGGCAAGGGACCACAGGCAGGCTCAGGCATGAAGATCGCGATTCTGGGCGCTGGGGCATGGGGCACAGCCCTGGCGGTTCAGGTTTGCGCGCGCCATGACACCCTGCTGTGGGCCCGCGATGCGACCCAAACCACCCTCATGCTCGAGCAGCGCCGCAATGCGCGCTATTTGCCCGATACCCCCCTGCCCTCGGTCTTGAACATCGCCAGCGGGCCGCTCAAGCCGCTGTTGGAAAACACCGATTTGATCGTTCTGGCCGGCCCCATGTCGAGCCTGCGCAGCATGCTCAACGCGGTTTCGCTCGAGGCCCCACCCCAAGCCCATGTGGCTTGGCTGTGCAAGGGCTTTGAATCAATGGCCGGCGCCGAGCAGACGGGCGGTTGGATGCCGCACGAGGTTCAGGCGCAGATGGCACCAAACTTGCGTTGCGGCGCCTTGAGTGGCCCCAGCTTTGCTCAGGAAGTGGCCCGAGGCCTGCCCACCGCCCTGGTAGCGGCCAGCCCGTACGAGGCCGTGCGAATAGTCCTGGTCCAGGCCTTTCATGGCGACCATTTGCGGGTCTATGAAAACCCCGATATTGTGGGCGTCGAAGTGGGCGGTGCGGTTAAAAATGTGATGGCCATTGCCACCGGTTTGTGCGACGGCATGGCGCTGGGTCACAACGCGCGTGCCGCCTTGATCACCCGTGGCTTGGCCGAAATGACCCGCCTGGGCTTGGCACTGGGTGCGCGCGCCGAGACTTTCATGGGATTGAGCGGTCTGGGCGATCTGGTGTTGACAGCCACGGGCGATTTGTCGCGCAACCGCCGCGTCGGTCTGGCCCTGGCCCAAGGCCAGAGCCTGAAACAAGCCATCGCCTCACTGGGCCATGTGGCCGAAGGCGTCTACAGTGCCCGCACCGTGGTGCGACGCGCGCAAAGCCTGGGGGTCGAGATGCCGATTGCCAGCGCCGTGGTGCGCCTGTTGGAAGACGAGATCTCCCCCCAAGATGCCGTGAGCCTGCTGATGAACCGTCAGTCGCGGGCCGAAACCTGACTCGGCCACGCCAAATCGAGCAAATGGGTGCGCCGCGCCATGTCCAGAGGCTGGTGCGAAAGCCCAGCCAAGAGCAGATGAACGCCTTTTTGATCGCATTGACGGCGCAAGGCTGCCAGCGCGTCGGTGCCCGAACTGTCCATATAGATCAAGTTTTTCAGATCCAGTACAAGCACATCGCCCTCGCCCAACGGTTCGG
>CAYMJT010000060.1:0-15423 GCA_964390775.1 uncultured Bordetella sp. | reverse complement strand
ACCCCCGCTTGCGTCATCGTCAAACACGCCAACCCTTGCGGAGTCGCTGTCGGCGACGGGCCTTTGCAGGCTTATCAAAAGGCCTTCCAGACCGACCCGACCAGCGCCTTTGGCGGCATCATCGCTTTCAACCGCCCGCTCGATGGCGCGGCCGCCGAAGCGGTCTCCAAACAATTTGTCGAAGTGCTGATTGCGCCTGCCTACACGCCCGAGGCCTTGGCCGTGTTTACAGCCAAAGCCAATGTGCGCGTCTTGCAGATCGAGTGGCCCCAAGACATCGCCGCCAGCCGTAACCGACTGGACATCAAACGCATCGGTTCGGGCTTGCTGATACAAAGCGCCGACAACCATGTACTCAGTGCCGCCGACCTCAAAGTCGTCACCCGTGTGCAACCCAGCCCGCAGCAGCTTCAAGACCTGATGTTCGCTTGGCAAGTGGCGCAGTTTGTCAAGAGCAATGCGATTGTGTTTTGCGGCCAGGGCATGACGCTTGGGGTGGGAGCAGGGCAAATGAGCCGACTCGATTCGGCCCGCATCGCCAGCATCAAGGCCGAACACGCCGGGCTGTCTCTGCGTGGCTCAGCGGTGGCCAGCGACGCTTTTTTCCCGTTCCGCGACGGGCTCGATGTGGTCATCGATCACGGGGCCAGTTGCGTCATTCAGCCCGGGGGTTCCATGCGCGACGCCGAAGTGATCGCGGCCGCTGACGAACGTGGCGTGGCCATGGTGTTTACCGGCGTGCGTCATTTCAGGCACTAAGGACAAGGTGGTGCCACACCCCGAAGGCTTGGTGCGTGATCACCCCGTTTAGGCTCGCAAGGCGACTTCGCCAGAGGGATGCAAAGCTTCCTTAAAGCGCCGCCATGGTTTCGCGGGCCGCCGCCAGCGTGGCTTCAATATCGGCTGCGCTATGCGCCGCACTCACAAATCCTGCCTCGTACAAGGCCGGGGCAATATACACCCCCCGATCCAGCAGGCCGTGAAACAAGCGATTGAACTTGGGGCTGTCGCTTTTCATCACCTGGGCATAGTTTTGCGGTAATGTGGGCAGTAAAAAGAAACCAAACATGCCGCCTTGGCAATCGGCGCTCAAGGGCACACCCGCCTGGCTGGCCACCGATTTCAGGCCGTCGACCAAGCTTTGCGTGCGTGCGCTCAAGGCCTCCCAAAACCCGGGCTTGGCAATCTCACGCAGCGTTGCCAAGCCACACGCCGTGGCGACCGGGTTGCCGCTCAGCGTGCCAGCCTGGTACACCGGGCCAGTGGGGGCCAGTTGCGACATCACGGCCTTGGGGCCGCCAAACGCCGCCAACGGCATGCCGCCGCCGATCACCTTGCCCAGCACCGTCAAATCGGGTTGGAAGCCAGGAATTTGCGCCGCATAAACGCTTTGCGCCGAACCCAGGGCCACCCTAAAGCCCGTCATCACCTCGTCCAATACCAAGAGCGCACCGTGTTGTGTGCACAACTCGCGACACCGCTTCATAAAGGGCACACTGGCGCGCACAAAGTTCATATTGCCTGCAATCGGCTCGATCATCACGCAGGCCAACTCGGCTCCGTGCAGGGCGAAGGCTTCTTCCAGTTGGGCCACATGGTTGTACTCCAGCACCAAGGTGTGTTGCACCACCTCGGGCGGCACCCCAGCGCTGGTGGGGTTGCCAAAGGTCGCCAAGCCCGAACCGGCCTTGACCAGCAACGCATCGGCGTGGCCGTGGTAGCAACCCTCAAATTTGATGATTTTGCTGCGCCCCGTGGCCCCACGCGCCAGGCGCAGGGCGCTCATGCCGGCTTCGGTGCCCGAGGACACCAAACGCACCATCTCCATCGAGGGCACATGGCGCAAAATCTCCTCGGCCAGTTCAATCTCGCGCTCGGTCGGTGCACCAAACGAAAAACCATCGACAGCGGCTTTTTGCACCGCTTCCAGCACGGCCGGATGACCGTGCCCCAGAATCATCGGTCCCCAGGAACCGATGTAGTCGATATAGCGCTGTCCGTTCGAGTCCCAAAAATATGCACCTTGCGCGCGTTGCACAAAACGCGGTGTGCCGCCGACCGCCCGAAACGCCCGCACGGGCGAGTTGACCCCCCCAGGAATGACTTGTGCGGCGCGTTCAAACAACAACTGGTTGCGGTCACTCATGGGTGTGTTCCTTCATAAGACCATGGTTTCAATGTCGTGTGTGGGGGTTGGGGTTGAGGCCGGCATCCGCCCCATCGGTCGCTTCTTCGGCCTCTTCTTCATCGGGGGTGGGCTGGGCCCAAAACAAGCGATCGGGCAGCACATGGCCCATGCCAGGTCGAAACCCATGCGCCAGCGTCTGATCCAGATACCCCAGCGCCTCGCTGACCGCCGCCTCCAGATCGGTGCCCAAGGCCAACAAGCCAGCCAGCGCTGCGCTCAGTGTCTCACCCGCGCCGACAAACACGCCTTCAAAGCGCTCAAAACTCACGCTCACCAACACCCCTTGGGGTGAAGCCAATTGGTTCTCTACATGTTGCTCCGAGGGGCCGGGTAGGCCAGTCACCAGGGTGTAGGGCGTACCCGCTTCGCCGGCGGCCCGTGCGATGTCCCGCGCGGTGGGCGGTTTGGCCGCCGACCAATCGGGCAACAGCCAGCGCCAAAGCTGATGGTGTTCGCCCACCAGCACCGTGGCCTGCGGCAACACCAAGCCACGGAACGCGTCCAGATAATCTTCCATCGGCTCTTCGTCCCACCAGCTCAGGCCGGGCATATAGGCCACCACCGGCAAATCGGCATAGTCGGCACAAATCTCGGCAATCGCGCTTAAATTCTCGGGCGAACCAGCAAAGCCAATTTTGATCACGTGCACGGGCACATCTTCCAACACCTGACGCGCTTGCTCGGCCACCGCTTCGTCGTCCAGGCTGTGTTGGCCCACGGTCTCTGCGGTATCGCGAAAATAACAAGCGGTCACCACCCCCATGGGGTGTGCACCTACCGAGGCAATGGACAAGGTATCGGCGGCCAAGCCACCGGCGCCGCTGGCGTCGTTGGCATTAAAAATCAGCACACAAGCCGGTGTTTCTTCTTCGGTGTCGGGGATGTTTTCTTCCATCATGCGCAATCGTCCAATGCTCGCCCCGCAGCCAAAGTGCGACGGTGCAGGGCTACAATGACCAGACCATTCTATGCGAGCATGATCGAATTATGAAAACCTGGATGTGTCTGATTTGCGGTTGGATCTACGACGAGGCCGCTGGTTCGCCCGAAGAGGGCATTGCGCCTGGCACCCCCTGGGAGCAAGTCCCCATGAATTGGGTCTGTCCCGAGTGCGGCGCGCGCAAAGAAGACTTCGAGATGGTGCAAATCTGATGTCCCCCGAGGCCGAGTTGCTGCAAGCCCTCCAAGCTGGTGAGCCACAGCCCACCCGCCTGAACGCTTGGCTCGACCTTTTTTTACAACTCGCCGAAGGCCGCATCCAGAGCCTGCGCACGGGACTCGCCGATTGGCAATCAGGTGCCGCTTTGCCCTTTGCGGCCCTGCGATGGGCCGACGAACTCGCGGGCCTGTGCGTCGAACAAACCAGTCCCAGCCTGAGCCAACTCTCCAGCGCCTTGGCCGATGCCTTGCGCCGCCACAGCGCCCGTGTGGCCACCCCCGAAGAGCGCCAGGCCACCTTGCAAGCCTGCGACGAACTCTGGCGGCAGCTGCACCAACACGCCGCCGGTATCCCGGTCCTCACCCCACCCCACATCCTGCAGAAATTGGGGTCAGACCCCAATTAGTGTTTTTCTAATTGGGGTCTGACCCCAATTTCTGCTGTTCATTTCTTGACCACGGCATAGCGCGCCAAGGTTTGCGCGCGCGCTTGTGCATGGTCCACGATGGGCGCTGGGTAGTCGCGCCCCAGCACGATGCCGCAGCTTTGCAACTCCAGCGGGTGCTCCCAAGGGGCATGAATCGCCTTGGCCGACAGGGCGGAGAGTTGCGGCAAATATCGCTTGATGAATTTGCCCTCGGGGTCAAATTTTTCGCTCTGGCTGATCGGGTTGAAAATGCGGAAATAGGGTTGCGCATCGCAGCCACTCGACGCGGCCCATTGCCAGCCGCCGTTATTGGCCGCCAGGTCAAAGTCGATCAATTGCTGGGCGAAATAGGCTTCGCCGCGTTGCCAGTGCAAGCCCAGGTCCTTGGTCAAAAAGCTGGCCACCACCATGCGCAGCCGGTTGTGCATATAGCCGGTCTGGTTGATTTGCGCCATGGCGGCATCGACCAGGGGGTAACCCGTGCGACCCTCGCACCAGGCTTGGAAGTGGGCGTCGGCGGTTTTGCCCTGCGCCCACCTGATGGCGTCGTACTCGGGCTTGAATGAGCGCTCGACCACACGCGGGTGGTGGTACAAAATCTGGTGGTAAAAATCACGCCAAATCAGCTCTGACAGCCACACCTCGGCCCCAGCATCGCCGTTTTGGCTGCGCTCAAAAGCCCGCCGCGCCAACTCTCGAATCGAGACGGTGCCAAAACGCAGGTGCACGCTCAGGTAGCTCGGGCCGCGTACGCTGGGAAAGTCGCGTCGCTGTCCGTAGTGTTGCATGCGGGCTTCAAAGTCTTCCAGCAAAGCCCGCCCCCCGGGGCTGCCCGCACCCAGGTGCAGGGTGCTTAGGTTGGTGGCTTCGAAGCCCAGGTCCTTCAAGCTCGGGATGGGCTGTCGGTGGCTGGCTGGTCGCGCTGCCAAGGCGCGGGCGTGGCGCGACACCGGGTATGAGCGCAAATAAAAGGGGTCTTGCTGGGCTTTTTTCAACCAGGCCCGTTTATAGGGGGTAAATACGCCATACGAGGTGCCCGATTGGGTCAACACCTCGTCGCGCTCAAAAATGACATGGTCTTTGAAGGTCTTTAAGGCCATGCCCAGATCGGCCAACTGACCGCGCGCCTTTAGGTCGCGCGCGATGGCGGCCGGTTCGTCGTCGTGGTTGGTGAACACCGCCTGCACCCCCAGCTCTTGGGCCAGGCGGGTGATCTCGGCAGCCCCCGCGCCATGACGCACGATCAGACCCGCCTCAGCCTGGCCGGCCAGGGCGCGCAGTTCGGCGTCCAGGGCCTGCAAAGACTCGTGAATGAACTCGACCCGCCGATCCTGCCTGGGCAACTCGCGCAAGATGTCGGTGTCAAAGACAAAAGCCGCATGCACCTGCTTGCACTGGCGCAGGGCGTGGTAGAGGGCCGCCTGGTCATGGGCGCGCAGATCGCGCCGAAACCAGACCAGGCCGCTGGCGAACTGGGGCAGGGTGGATTTGTTCATCGGGGTTAAAATAGGCGTCTATGAGCGCTGATTCTCCCCCGATTAACCTGACGCATCATTTCCTGATCGCGATGCCCGGGCTTCACGATGAGAATTTCAGCCGCAGTGTGGTCTATTTGTGCGAACACTCCGAGCGCGGGGCCCTGGGGCTGGTCATCAACAAGCCCAGCGACCTGGACATGCAAGCCTTGTTTCAAAAGGTCGATCTGCCCCTTAGCCGACCCGATCTGGCGCACTTGCCAGTTTTCCAAGGCGGGCCGGTGCATACCGAACGCGGCTTTGTCTTGCACGAGTCGATGCGACCCACCGCCCCCATGACCTGGCCCGACACCCAGACCAACCCAGTTTCCGACGTCCAGGCCAAGCCCACGGCTCAGTCTGGGTCCACCTCAAGGCCGTCGACTGATTCGAACGCAGAATCAGAGTCCTACTCTGACAAAGGGGTTTATGCCTCGACCATGGCCATCCCCGGCGGCTTAGAGATGACCACCTCACGCGATGTTCTCGAAGCCCTCTCCAGCGGCGCAGGTCCGCGCAAGCTCTTGATCTCACTCGGTTACGCCGCCTGGGGGCAGGGCCAGCTCGAATCCGAGATTGCCGAAAACAGCTGGCTCACGGTCGGTGCCGACCCCGAGGTCATCTTTGACACGCCCATCGAGCACCGCTACGAGCGGGCCCTGGCTCTGCTGGGCTTGCAAGCCTGGATGCTGTCTCCCGACGCGGGGCACGCATGAGCGACACGGCCATGTCGCACAGCAACCTGGCCTTGCCCCAAACCGTTCTGGCTTTCGATGTGGGCCTCAAACGCACCGGGGTCGCTTACGGCAGCCGCCTTTTGGGCCAAGCGCAACCCCAGTCGACGGTGCACGCCCAAGGCGATGCCCGCTGGCCGCTCATCGAGCGCCACATACAAACCTGGCAACCCCAGGCCCTGGTGGTCGGGGTGCCGTTTCATCCCGACGGGGCAGAGCATGACAACACGCGTTTTGCCCGCCGCTTTGCGCGTGAGTTGCGGCGTCGCTTCGGTTTGCCCGTCATCGAGGTCGACGAACGCTACAGCACCACGGCTGCCTTGGCCGAGGGTGCGCGCGACCCCGATGCGGCGGCGGCTTGCATCATCCTGGATCAATATTTTCAGAGCATCCCATGAACACTGGCACTTTGTCCCTCGACGCCGAAGCCCTGTACGCTGAATTGCGGCGTGGCCTGGGCCCGCTGATCAGCCCCCAAACGCAGCTGGTGGGCATCGCCTCAGGCGGGGTCTGGTTGGCCCAGCGCCTGCATGCCGACCTGGGCCTGACCGGTGAATGCGGGGTCATCTCTTCGTCCTTGCACCGCGACGATTTTTCTCAACGCGGCATGGCCAGCAGCGTACAAACGCGCTTGCCGTTCCCGGTCGATGGCGCGCAAGTGATTTTGCTCGACGACGTGCTCTTCACGGGGCGCACCGTGCGCGCCGTACTCAACGAGTTGTTCGACTATGGCCGCCCCGAGCAGGTTCGTTTGGCGGTGCTGGTCGATCGCGGCGGGCGTCAATTGCCCGTACAGGCCGATTACGCTGCCGCCCGTGTCACCTTGCCCGTCACGCAATCGCTGGCCTTGGCGCGTGACGACCAAGGGCGTTTCACTTTCTCGCTGGAGTCCTGACCTTGCTCTACAAACGCAACCCTCAACTCAACCGCCACGGCGAACTGATCCATCTTTTGTCGACCGAGGGCCTGCCCAAAGACATCCTGACCCATATCCTGGACACCGCCAGTCAATTCGTCTCGGTCAGCGATCGCGAGGTCAAAAAAGTTCCCCTGTTGCGTGGCAAAAGTGTCTTCAACCTGTTTTTTGAAAACAGCACCCGCACCCGCACCACCTTCGAGATTGCGGCCAAGCGACTCTCGGCGGATGTGATCAACCTGGACATCGCACGCTCATCGGCGTCCAAAGGCGAGTCCTTGCTCGACACCATCGCCAACCTCAGCGCCATGGCGGCCGACCTCTTTGTCGTGCGACACAGCGAATCGGGCGCCCCCTACTTAATTGCCCAACACGTGGCACCGCACGTCCATGTCATCAATGCGGGTGATGGTCGTCATGCCCACCCCACCCAGGGTCTGTTGGACATGTACACCATCCGCCACTACAAAAAAGATTTCTCTGGCCTCACGGTGGCCATCGTCGGTGACGTGTTGCACTCGCGCGTGGCGCGCTCTGACATCCACGCCCTGACCACTCTGGGCTGTGCCGAAGTCCGTGTGGTGGGCCCCAAAACCCTGGTCCCGGCCGACCTCGGCCACATGGGAGTGCGGGTCTGCCACAGTCTGGAAGAAGGCTTGCGCGGCTGTGACGTGGTCATCATGTTGCGGCTGCAAAACGAACGCATGAGCGGTGCCTTGTTGCCCTCCAGCCAAGAATACTTCAAGGGCTTTGGCCTGACCCCGGAAAAACTCGAGTTGGCCAAACCCGACGCCATCGTCATGCACCCTGGCCCCATCAACCGTGGGGTTGAAATCGACTCCGCCGTGGTCGACGGTCCCCGCAGTGTCATTTTGTCGCAGGTCACTTTTGGCATCGCCGTGCGCATGGCCGTCATGTCCATCGTCGCCGGTAACGAGGCCTGAACCCAGCCCCAGAGAGCGCCCATGAAAATTCTCATCCGCAACGCCCGCCTGATCGATCCCGCCAGCCAGACCGATCGGCAGGCCGACTTGGCCATCGCAGCGGGCCGCATCGTGGCCATCGGCGACATACCCTCCGACTTCCATCCCAATCACAGCCAAGACGCCAGCGGGCTGTGGCTCTTGCCGGGCTTGGTCGATCTGTGTGCGCGCACCCGAGAGCCCGGTCATGAACACGAAGGCATGTTGCAAAGTGAACTCCGCGCCGCTGTGGCTGGCGGCGTGACCAGCTTGGTCTGTCCGCCCGACACCGACCCCGTGCTCGATGAACCGGGCTTGGTCGAGATGCTGCGCTTTCGGGCCGAAAAACTCCACCAGGCGCGCCTCTTTCCCCTGGGCGCGCTCACCCGTGGGCTCAAGGGAGCCGTGCTGACCGAAATGAACGAGCTCACCCAGGCCGGTTGCGTGGGTTTTGGTCAGGCCGACCAATCTTTGGCCGACACCCAGGTCTTGCAACGCGCCTTGCAATACGCCGCCACCTTCGCATACACGGTGTGGTTGCGCCCACAAGACCCGCATCTGGGCCAGGGCGTGGCCGCCAGTGGGCCTTTGGCCACCCGCATGGGCTTGTCGGGTGTGCCCGTGGCGGCCGAAACCATCGCCTTGCACACCCTGTTGGCCCTCATGCGCAGCACTGGGGCTCGGGTGCATTTGTGCCGCATCTCCAGTGCCGCTGGCGTCGAGCTGGTGCGCCAAGCCAAGGCCGAGGGCTTGCCCCTGACCTGTGACGTCAGCATCAATTCCCTGCACCTGACCGATTTGGACATGGGGCATTTCGACAGCCGCGCCCGCCTCAACCCGGTGCTGCGCCAGCAGGCTGATCGACAGGCCTTGCGCACGGCCCTGGCCGACGGCACCATCGACGCGCTGGTCTCCGACCACCATCCGGTGCAGGGTGACGAAAAAGCCTTGCCCTTTGCCGAGGCCGAACCCGGTGCTACTGGTCTGGAGTTATTGCTCAGCCTGGCCTTGAAGTGGGGGGCTGAAGACGGTCTCAGTCCACTGCAAGCGGTGTCGGCCGTGACGCACCGCCCGGCAGAAATTTTGCGCCAGTCGCATGCGCGTGTGCCAGCGGGTGCGGGGCGCTTGCAAGTCGGCGCCGAGGCCGACCTGTGTCTGGTGCAGCCCGACGAAGTCTGGCAGCTCAACCCCGCGCAATTGCACAGCCAGGGCCGGCACACCCCCTTTGCCTTTGACTGCACGGGCATGTCCTTGCCCGCTCGGGTCAGTGCCACCATGGTCGCTGGCGCTTGGGTCTGGCCGCACCGGACATGACCGCCGCCCTGCGCGGCCTGTGGCGCGCGCTCTGTGTGCTGGCCTGTGTGTGGCGTGGCGCCTTCACCTTGTGGCGTCATCAGGGCCGTTGGACGAATGAGCAACGCGCTTGGGCGGTGCAGCATTGGGCGCAAGCCATGCTGCGCGCCATGGGTGTGCAATGTCGGGTGCAGGGCCAAGCCCACGATGGCCCCGTCATGTGGGTGGCCAACCACATTGCCTGGCTCGACATCTTGGTCTTGCACTCCATGGGCTACGCCCGCTTTGTCGCCAAGTCCGAAGTCCATGGCTGGCCACTCATCGGCCCCATGGCCGCTGCCGCCGGCACTCTGTTCATTGAACGCGCCACGCGCAAAGATGCGCTGCGGGTGGTCCACCAAATTGCGACCGCCTTCGAGCAGGGCGATAGGGTGGCGTTTTTCCCCGAAGGCACCACCAGCCAGGGCGACACCGTGTTGCCTTTCCACGCCAATTTGCTGCAAGCCGCGGTGGTCACCTCGACGCCCGTCCAACCGGTGTTGATCCGTTATTTCAATGCGCAGGGCGAGCGCGCCACACACGTCCGCTACATCGACGACGACAGCTTGTTGGCCTCGGTATGGCGGGTGTTGTCCGCACCACAAACCCAGGTACAGGTGCGTTGGGCTTTGGCGCAACAGCCGCAGGGCCGTCATCGCCGTATTTGGGGCGAAGAACTGCGACAGACTTTACTGGCGCTTTGGCAGTGATATCCTAACGACATGGCACGCTCAAAAATCCAAGCTCAAGAGCCCCTGACCGAATCGGAACAGGTGTTTGAGTTGGCGGCGGAGTTATTCCGGGTCATGTCCGCGCCCATGCGACTCAAAATCATCAGCAGTTTGTGCAACGGCGAAAAAAACGTCGGTCAACTGCTCGAAGACATCGAGACCACCCAGCCCAATATGTCGCAACACCTGCACACCTTGTATCAAGCGGGTGTCTTGGGCCGTCGTCGCGATGGTGTTCAAATCTACTACCGCATCATCAATGAGCGCGTCGTGACTCTGTGCCGTACGGTTTGCACCCAAATTGCCAGCGACGACGAATAAGAAATTGGCAAGGGTATTCACTTACGCCCCGGGGTATGTGCAAGACTAAGATGCCATCTGGCAAGCCAGGTTTTAACCCCGTTTCGCTAAAATTTACATCCTGACGCTTTGGAGTCCAACCCATGAAAATCCGCCTCACTTTCTCTGCTTTGGCGCTATTGGCCATCGCTGGCACCACGCACGCCCAAGGGGTCAGCCCGCAACAGGCCCGCAGCTGGGCCGCTGGTTGCGCCAACTGCCATGGCACGAATGGCCAAGCTCAGCCTGGCCTGGCCTCGTTGGCTGGGGCGTCCAAAGACGAGACCGTGCAAAAAATGAAGGAATTCAAGTCTGGCACCCGTCCCGCCACCCTCATGCACCAGCTGGCCAAAGGCTATACCGATGAGCAAATCGAAGCCATCGCCGCTTATTTCGCCGCCCAGAAAAAATAAGGAGAACCCCATGTTGCAGCGTCGTCAATTCATTCAAACCGCCTCCTTGGGTTCTGCCGCCGGTATTCTCGGCCTCTCGGGCTGTGCCACCACGGGCGCCTCCAGCGGCCCCAAAGTCGTGGTCATCGGTGGCGGCTATGGCGGTGCCACCGCCGCCAAATATGTGCGCATGTGGTCCGATTACGGCATTCAAGTCACCTTGGTCGAACCCAACGCCTCGTTTGTCTCTTGCCCCATCTCCAACCTGGTTTTGGGCGGCAGCAAAACCATGGCCGACATCACCACGCCCTACGACAACCTGAGCAAGCGCCATGGCGTACAAATAGTGCGTGACTCGGTCACCCGCATCGATCCCGAGAAAAAACTCGTCATGCTGGCCTCGGGCGGCCAACTGCCGTACGACCGCCTGATTGTTTCGCCGGGCGTCGACCTCATGACCGACACCCTGCCAGGCATGGCCAAACCCGGCGCAGCCGACAAAATTTTGCATGCCTGGAAAGCTGGCCCGCAAACCATGGCGCTGCGCCGCCAACTTGAAGCCATGCCCGACGGCGGGGTATACGCCCTGACCATTCCGCTGGCCCCATACCGCTGCCCACCGGGGCCCTACGAGCGGGCTTGCCAGGTCGCCAGCTATTTCTCCAAGGCCAAACCCAAGAGCAAGGTGCTGATCCTCGATGAAAATGACGACGTGACCTCCAAAGGGCCTTTGTTCAAAAAGGCCTGGGCCGATCGTTACAAAGGCATCGTCGAATACCGTCCCAAGCACAAGGTGGTCGATGTGGACGCTGCCAGCAACACCTTGAAGTTTGAGTTCAACGATGACCTGAAAGCCGATGTGCTCAACGTATTGCCCATGATGCGCGCTGGCCAAATCGCCGTCCAGACCGGCCTGGCCACGGCCAACCGGCGTTGGTGTGAGGTCGATTTCCTGACCTTTGAATCCAAGGCCGCCCAAAACATCCACGTATTGGGCGACGCCATTCAGGTCGCGCCGCTCATGCCCAAGTCAGGTCATATGGCCAACCAGCACGGCAAGACCTGTGCGGCCGCCGTGGTGGCACTTTTGACCGGTCAGCAGGTCAACGCCATGCCCATTTACAACAACACCTGCTATAGCTTTGTCAGCGATACCGACGTGGTCCACGTCGCCAGCGTACACCGCTACGATGCCGAGAAAAAAACCATGCTCACCGTGGCTGGCTCGGGCGGCGTGTCGTCCGCCGCCTCCGAGCTCGAAGGGGTGTACGCCATGGCTTGGGCCCGCAATATTTGGGCCGATACGCTGGCCTGATGCCTGACCTTCAATTGCCCCCTGGCTCGACCCCTGGTTCATCCCTCAGCCCGCGCCGACGTCTCATGCGCCGAGGCTTGGGCTGGGCCATGGCCGCTTGGGGCCTTGGGCGTTCAGCCCAGGCCCAAATTCAGACCCCTGGTAGCAACTCGCCTGCTGGGCATAACGCCTTGCCAGCGCCAGCCTCGCTCAAAGACGAGCTCAGTCGCGCCCTGGCCCAAAAAAGCCCCCTGGTCGTCATGGCCAGCCTTGACGGTTGTCCGCATTGCCGCGTGGCGCGACAAAGCCACTTATTGCCCATGTGGCGCGACGGCCTGCCCATCGTACAGGTTGACTTTAAAAGCGAACAAAAACTGCTCGACTTTCAGGGTCGCAGCCGCACCCACGAAGAAATGATCCGCACTTGGCGCTTGACCATCGCCCCGACCCTGCTGTTTTTTGGCCCTGGCGCACGCGAAGTGGCCGAACGCATGGAAGGCGGCTATTTGCCCGATTTCTACCGTGCTTATCTGGAGCAAAGACTAGAAGTTGCCCGAGCAAATTTGTGAGTCTTTTCGCTTTGAGTCAAAATACGTCCCGAAACTTTTCATCACAAAGGAAACATGCATGAAACTCCTCGTTCAAACTGCCCTCGTCGCAGCCACTGTCGGCCTCAGCGCCCCGGTTTGGGCCAACCAGGCCCTGGCCCAAAAGAGTGGCTGCCTGGCTTGCCACGCCGTCGACAAGAAAATCGTTGGCCCGGCTTATCAGGAAGTAGCCAAGAAATACGCTTCCAGCATGAAAGCCGATGATCTGGCCAAGCGCATCAAGTCGGGTGGTTCTGGCCATTGGGGTCCTGTGCCCATGCCGCCCCAGGCTGCATTGAGCGACGCCGACGCCAAGACCCTGGCGACCTGGATTCTGGGCGGCGCCAAGTAATCAGCATGCGCCAAGCGCGTGGCCTGCTGCTTGCCCTGACTCTGGCCTGTGGGCTGGGGGGCGGGGCAGGCCATGTGTTCGCTGAACCGGCTATTTTTAAAGACGCCGACCTCCAACTGGGGGCCGAGCTCATCGACACCCACAAATGCCAAGCCTGTCACATTCGTCGCGTGGGCGGCGACGGCAGCGACATCTACAACCCCCAGGGACGCATCAACACGGCCGCTTTTTTGCGTGGCATGGTCGAACAATGCAACACCGAGTTGAACCTCGGGCTGTTTCCCGAAGAGGTCACCGCAGTGGCCGCCGTTCTCAATCGGCAACATTACAAATTCACCCGCTAAATTCCAGCGCTTCCCTACAAAGCCTTGCTTGCTGGCGGCGTATCGCCCTTGGGGTATACCCCTAGGGGTTTTGTCATCTCCCGTTCAGGAAACTCGATTAATATATCGTTAATTGATGATGTATTGATAAAGCCATGGCACATGGCAAGGAGTTCCAGTGAGTTTCATGCAAAAGCCATCTGGCCGTCTGATCAAGGCACCAGAGCATTTTCTCGATCCTCAGGGGGTTCAGCGCCACCTCAGCGAAAGCCGCCAAGGCCGCCGTGGCTTCATTCGCCAAGCCTTTGCCGCCGCAGCGGCGGGTGCCGCCACCGCCACGGCCTGGTCGGCCTCCAACCCAGTGCCGCCAGAAGGCGGTGACCCCCATATTCTGAATTTACCCGAGCACAGCACCGGCCTGGGGCAGGGCGTGGCCACCGATGGCTATGGTAAGCCTTCCAAGTTCGAGGCCAACATTCAGCGTCGGCAAAGCCCGGGCCTGACCCAAACCACCCAGGCCTCGGTCTCGTTTGCGCCCTTGCAATCGCTGTTTGGCATCGTCACCCCCAGCGGATTGCACTTCGAGCGTCACCATCAAGGTTGGTGGGACATCGACCCCTCGAAGCACCGCTTCATGGTCAACGGCCTGGTGCAAACGCCCAAGGTGTTCACCATGGACGAGATCATGCGTTTGCCCTCGGTGTCGCGCTTTCATTTCATCGAATGCGGTGCCAACACAGCGGTCGAATGGGGCAATGTCGCCGTTCCCACGGTGCAATACACCCACGGCATGATTTCGTGCAGCGAGTTCACTGGGGTGCCCCTGATCACCTTGCTCGAATTGTGCGGCGTAGACCGCAAAAAAGGCCGCTTCGTCTTGGCCGAAGGCGCTGACGGTTCTTCCATGACCCGCACCATCCCCATGAGCCTCATCACTTCGGGCGAAGTTCTGGTCGCCTACGGCCAAAACGGCGAAATGCTGCGCCCCGAAAACGGTTACCCTTTGCGCTTGGTGGTGCCCGGCGTTCAAGGGGTCAGCTGGGTCAAATATCTGCGACGCGTCGAAGTCGGTGACATGCCTTACGCCGCCAAAGACGAGGCCATACATTACATTGATCTCATGCCCGATGGCACCCATCGCCAATACACCAATATTCAAGAAATCAAAAGCGTCATCACCACGCCCTCGGGCGGACAAGTGCTGTTAGATAAGGGCTTTTACAACGTCACAGGTCTGGCCTGGTCGGGCCGTGGCAAGGTCAAACGGGTCGATGTCTCGATCGACGGGGGGCGCCATTGGCGCACCGCCCGGCTCGAAACCCCGGTCATGTCCAAATCTCTGACCCGCTTCAACATCGATTGGGTATGGGACGGCAAGCCAGCCATTTTGCAAAGCCGGGCCATCGACGAGACCGGTCATGTGCAACCCAACTATCAGCAATTGCGTGCGGTGCGCGGCACACGCTCCATCTATCACAACAACGCCATTCAGTCGTGGTTGGTGCAAGAAAACGGCGAGGTCAAAAATGTCCAGATTTCCTGATCGCTCAGGCTATGCCCGCATCCTGGCCTGTGCTGGCCTTTGTGCGGCCCTGGCTTTCGGCGCACCCACTGTAGCCCAGACGACTTCGGGCGCCATTCAGGCCGGTCAGACCCCCAAGGCGGGCTTGCAGTCTTATCCTGGCCTGGGTCGCCCCGCCACAGCCAAAGAAATTGCGGCTTGGGATATCGACGTGCGCCCCGACTTCAAGGGCTTGCCGCCTGGCTCAGGCAGCGTTGCCAAGGGCCAAGATATTTGGGAGGCCAAGTGTGCCCACTGTCACGGCATCTTTGGCGAGTCCAACGAGGTTTTCAGCCCGCTGATCGGCGGCACAAGCAAAAAAGACATCGAAATCGGGCGCGTCGCCAACCTCTCTCGCTCCGACTACCCGGGGCGCACCACCCTCATGAAGGTGGCCACGCTCTCAACCCTGTGGGATTACATCCATCGCGCCATGCCCTGGAACAACCCCAAGACCCTGAGCCACGACGAGGTTTATGCCGTCACCGCTTTTCTGCTCAGCTTGGCCGAGGTCGTGCCCGATGATTTTGTGCTCAGTCATCAAAACATCGCCGAGGTGCAAAAGCGCATGCCCAACCGCAATGGCATGCAAACCCGCCACGCCATGTGGCC
>CAYMJT010000059.1:0-15428 GCA_964390775.1 uncultured Bordetella sp. | reverse complement strand
CCCAGCAGGTCCTTGGCTTCGTGGCCAACGGCCTGAAGGGTTTTTGTGCCTTGCGGCCCGCCTTCATGGCGTATGGAAACGACTGAGGGCTCGTCGAGAACAATGCCTTTGTCACGCACAAAAATCAGGGTATTGGCCGTGCCGAGGTCAATGGCCAAATCGGTTGAAAAATACCGACGAAGAGCTGCGAACATGAATTTCCTTTGGGGTGCGACCCACCGAACCCAAAATGATACCTGATGGGTGAAACACCAATGATTTTACGATGATTTGGCTCGTATTGACCCCAGGCCAAGCGCCAGGGGGAGACGGTCGGGGATAATGGGGGGTTGTTAATGAATGGATACTTTATGTCGCTGACCCTGCACGACATTGATCGCATCGCCAATCTGGCTCGGCTAGAACTGCAGCCCGAGGAGGCGGCGCAAGCGCTCGACAAAATCAACGGTTTTTTCCAGTTGGTGGAGGCCATGCAAGGCTTGGATACCCAAGGCGTGGTGCCCCTGGCTCATCCGATCGAGGTGGTGCAAGCCATGGCCCTGCGTTTGCGTGACGATCAGGCCAGCGAACCCGACGCCCGAGTAGCCAACCAGCGCAGTGCCCCAGCGGTGGAGCGCGGGCTGTTCCTGGTGCCCAAGGTGATTGAGTGAGGCTGTGACCATGACCAAGCAAGCTCTACACGAGTTGGGGGTGGCCGAGTTGGTGCGCGGACTGAGCGCCGGTACGTTTTCGGCGCTTGAGGTGGCGCAACATTTTTTGCATCGAGCCAAAGCCGACCTCACGGGCAGTTTTTTGCATCTGGACGAGACCGCCGCCCTGGCCCAGGCCCGGCGTGCCGATGCCCGCCGCAGCCAAGGCGTGGCCGGCCCCTTGGAAGGGGTGCCTCTGGCGCACAAAGACATTTTTGTGACACGCGACTTCAAGACCACAGCCGGTTCAAAAATGCTCGATGGCTATTGGTCGCCGTTCGATGCCACGGTGGTGCGCCGATTGGGGGTGGAAGGGGCGCAAGACGATGCTCGGGCCAGCGGCGGCGCCGGCATGGTTTGTTTGGGCAAACTGAACTGCGATGAGTTCGCCATGGGCTCGGGCAATGAAAACTCGGCCTACGGTCCGGTGCGCAACCCCTGGGATACCAGTCGGGTCCCCGGCGGGTCGTCGGGCGGTAGCGCAGCGGCAGTCGCAGCGGGGTTGGTGCCGGCGGCAACCGGTACCGACACCGGGGGCTCGATCAGGCAACCCGCCGGCTTTTGCGGCATCACGGGCATTAAACCCACCTATGGCCGCATCAGCCGCTACGGCATGATCGCTTACGCCTCCAGCCTGGATCAGGCCGGGCCCATGGCTCGCAGCGCGCAAGATTGCGCCTTGTTGTTGACAGCGATGTGCGGTCCCGACCCGGATCGGGATTCGACATCGCTGGATGTGCCCAGCGAAGATTTCTGTGCCCAGCTCAACGCCCCTCTAGAGGGCTTGCGTCTGGGTATGCCCAAGCAGTTCTTTGGCCCCGGCCTGGCGGGGGATGTGCGCGCCGCCATCGAATCGGCGCTGGTGGCACTGGAGCAACTGGGGGCGCGTCGGGTCGAGATCGATCTGCCCTTGACCGAATTGGCGATACCCGCCTATTACATCATCGCCCCCGCCGAAGCCTCGTCAAACCTGAGTCGCTTTGACGGTGTCAAGTTTGGCCACCGCACGCCTGCCCCGCAAGATTTGCTGGATTTGTACAAGAAAAGTCGTGCCGAAGGGTTTGGCGCCGAGGTCAAACGCCGCATCATGACGGGCACCTACGTTTTGTCGCACGGCTATTACGACGCTTATTACCTGCAAGCACAAAAAATCCGACGCATGATCGCCGATGATTTTCAGCGCGCATTCCATCTTTGTGACGTGATCGTGGGCCCGGTGGCCCCGACGGTGGCCTGGAAGTTGGGGCAAAACCTCAATGACCCGGTGGCCGACTATTTGGCCGATATCTTCACCCTGCCCGCTTCGCTGGCGGGTCTGCCGGGGATGAGCGTGCCAGCAGGCTTGGGTTCTGGTGAAATGCCTGTTGGATTGCAATTGATCGGAAATTATTTTGCCGAAGCGCGTCTGCTCAATGTGGCGCATCGGCTGCAACAGGTGACGGATGCGCATTTGCGCAGACCGCAGGGGGTGTGATCGGCATGAGCGCAAAACTCATCCATGGCTATGAAGTGGTGATTGGCTTCGAAACGCATGCCCAGTTGACGACCGCTTCGAAGATTTTTTCCCGCGCCTCCACCGCTTTTGGTGCCGAACCCAATACCCAGGCCTGTGCGGTGGATCTGGCTCTTCCAGGCACGTTGCCAGTGATGAACCGTGGCGCCGTCGAACGCGCCATTCGGTTTGGGCTGGCGATCGGCGCGCACATCGCTCCGCGCAGTGTGTTTGCACGCAAAAACTATTTTTATCCGGACTTGCCCAAGGGCTACCAGATCAGTCAGTTTGAAATTCCTGTGGTGCAAGGCGGCGAGGTGTCTTTCTACCTGGGCGAGGAAAAGAAAACGGTGCGCCTGGTGCGCGCGCACCTGGAAGAGGACGCCGGAAAGTCACTGCATGAAGACTTTGTCGGGCAAAGCGGCATCGACTTGAACCGGGCCGGCACCCCCTTGCTGGAAATCGTGACCGAGCCCGACATGCGAAGCAGCGATGAGGCGGTGGCCTATGCCAAAGAACTGCACAAGATCGTCACCTGGATCGGGATTTGCGACGGCAATATGCAAGAGGGATCGTTTCGTTGCGACGCCAATGTCTCGGTTCGCAAACCTGGGCAAGCCTTGGGGACCCGACGCGAGATCAAAAATCTGAACAGCTTCAAATTCATGCAACAGGCCATCGACTTTGAGGTGCGTTGGCAAATCGAGCAAATTGAAGACGGGCACGCGATTGAGCAGGCCACGGTGTTGTTTGACCCCGACACGGGTGAAACCCGTGCCATGCGAAGCAAGGAAGATTCGGCAGATTACCGGTATTTCCCTGACCCCGACTTGCCACCGCTGGTGGTTGCCGCCGATTGGGTCGAACAGGTGCGCGGCGAAATGCCAGAGCTGCCGCGCGCCATGGCGCATCGCTTCATGCAAGACTACGGTTTGCCCGAATATGATGCCACCACCTTGACCCAGAGCAAGGCCATAGCGGCGTATTTTGAGGCCGTGACCCAAGCGGCTGGGGTTGCCATGGCCAAACAAGCCAGCAACTGGGTCATGGGTGAATACTCGCGCCGCGTCAACAGTGGCGAGGGCTCGTTTGAATCACCCCAAGTGCAGGCGGCACAATTGGCAGCGCTGATTCAGCGCATCGCCGATGGCACCATCAGCAATAACGCCGGCAAGCAGGTGTTTGAGGCGATCTGGAATGGCGATGGCGCATCGGTCGATGCCGTGATCGAAGCCAAAGGCCTCAAGCAGATGAACGACAGCGGGGCTTTAGAAAAAATCATTGACCAGGTGCTTGCCGCCAACCCGGACAATGTGGCCCAGTTCAAGGCCGGCAAGGACAAAGCCTTTAATGCCTTGGTGGGTCAAGTGATGAAGGCCAGCCAAGGCAAGGCGAATCCGCAGCAAGTGAACGATTTGTTGCGGCGCAAGTTGTAGATTCAAGCGACGAAGTTCAGAGACCGCGCTGGCGCATGGCCTCGTAGAGGCAAATGCCGCTGGCCACCGACACATTGAGGCTTTCAACCGCGCCCCGCATGGGGATGCTGACCAATTCGTCGCAGGTTTTGCGGGTGAGCTGGCGCATGCCAGCGCCTTCGGCCCCCAGCACCAAGGCACAGGGGACGCTCAGATCGGTCTGAAAAAGGGTGCGCGGTGCATCATCGCTGGTGCCGATGATCCAGATGGAGCGTTCTTTGAGTTCGTTGAGGGTGCGCGCCAAATTGGTGACCATGAAGTAAGGCACGGTTTCTGCGGCCCCGCTGGCGACTTTGGCCACTGTGGCATTGATCCCGACCGCATGATCTTTGGGGGCGATCACGGCTTGTGCACCTGCGCCATCGGCCACGCGCAAGCAAGCGCCCAGATTGTGCGGATCGGTGACGCCGTCGAGGACCAGCAACAAGGGTCGTGTATCGGGCGCCAAGCCGTCCAGCCAATCGTCCAGTGAGTGTTGCGGGGCCAGTGCCTGCACTTTGGCCACCACGCCCTGATGCCCCGCATTGCCGGCCATACGGGCCAGGCGCAGGCCATCGGCCTCGATGAGTCGAATTCGGGCTTCACCCGCGCGCTCAAGAAACTGGCGCATGCGGGCATCGCGTCGAGTGGCTTCGAAGTAAATCTCTTCAATGCTCTGGGGTGCCGTTTTCAGTCGCACGCCCACGGCGTGAAATCCGAACAAAAATTTGGGTGCATGGGCCATGGGTTCATTGTAGGCCCAGGCCCGTTGGCGCAGCGCCCTGACGTGGCGACGGCCTCAGACCATCAGGCGACCCACTTCCAGGCGCAGCGTGCGCTGGCATCGGGCTGCCAGAGCAGGATCGTGGGTGACCAGGATCAGGGTTGTGCCCTGTTCGGCGTTGAGCCCCAGCATCAGATCCATGATGCGCTCGCCCGTGGCGGGGTCGAGGCTACCGGTGGGCTCGTCGGCCAATAAAAGGGGCGGGCGCATGACAAATGCACGGGCCAGGGCGACCCGTTGTTGCTCGCCACCGCTGAGCACGCGTGGGAAATGGCCCAGGCGCTCGCCCAGGCCCACCCGACGCAACATTTCACTGGCCATCGCCCTGGCATTGGAGCGACCCGCCAGTTCGAGCGGCAACATGACATTTTCCAGCGCGCTCAGGTGAGTCAGAAGCTGAAAACTCTGAAAGACAAAGCCCATGTTTTGCCCCCGCATGCGAGCGCGCTGGTCTTCGTCGAAAGCAAAAAGGTCGGTACCCATCAGTTGCACCGTCCCCCGGGTGGGGACATCGAGACCAGCCATCAGGGACAAGAGTGTGCTTTTGCCCGAGCCGGAACTGCCAACGATGGCCAGTGTTTCGCCCGCCGACACCGTGAAATCGATATCAACGAGAATATCCAGTGTGCCGGTGGCATCGGTCACCGATTGATGAAGATGAGAGACGACGAGCAAAGGGGCTGACATGGGGACCAAGGGTTTGAACAGACGCCACTTTACCCTGTCTGTGGGGTTGTCCGTTCATGGGGCCTTATTGGCCACAATGGAAAAGAGATTGCTGGTCCTGGGCGATTCTTTGAGCGCCGAGTACGGCTTGCCCAGAGGGAGCGGTTGGGTGGCTTTGCTGTCTGAGCGACTGATGGCACAACAAGGGGCCTGGCGTGTGGTCAATGCCAGCATCAGCGGCGAGACCACGTCGGGAGGTCGCTCTCGGCTCGGGGCTTTGTTGCAAGCACATCGACCTGCGTTGGTGGTGCTTGAACTGGGCGGCAATGACGCCTTGCGTGGATTGCCACTGGACATGAGCAGCCAAAATTTGCAAGCAATGATCAGTGCCAGTCAGCAAGCCGGCGCGCAGGTGCTGCTGGTGGGGATGCAAGTGCCACCCAATTACGGCCCTGACTATGCGCGACAATTCAGCGAGATGTTTGTCCAGTTGGCGCAGAAAAACAAGGTGCCAAGAGTACCGTTTTTACTCCAAGGCCTGACCGATGGCCCGGACATACAACGCTGGTTTCAAGCCGATCGGATTCACCCCAACGCTTCGGCGCAGAGCCGAATGTTGGACAATGTCTGGCTCGAACTGAAAAAACTGTTGTGAGTCTGACCACGATTGCGGCCGATGAAGCCGCCCAGCGCTTGCTTTGGCCCGCTGAACATGCCCAGGGCTTTTCTGCCGTCATCGACGCACGCAGCGAGGGGGAGTATGCGCTCGATTGTTTACCCGGCGCCCTCAATTGGCCTTCGCTCAACAATGAAGAGCGGATTTTGGTGGGCACTTTGTATAAACAGAAAGGGGCCTTCGAGGCACAAAAGATCGGCGCCGCCTTGGTGGCAGCCAATGTGTCGAGGCATATTCAGGCCCATGTCTTGGGACTCGGAAAATCGTGGAAGCCCTTGGTGTATTGCTGGCGCGGGGGCAAGCGCAGTGGATCGCTGGCCCATGTGTTGAGCCAGATCGGTTTTCAGGTTACCTTGATGGAGGGCGGCTACAAAGCCTTTCGCAAAGCCTTGCTGGCATCCTTGCCCCAGCGGGTGGCGCCCATATCGTGGCGCGTCATCTGCGGCCCGACGGGCAGCGGCAAAACCCGTCTCTTGCATGCCTTGCGTGATGTGGGCGCCCAAGTACTGGATCTGGAGGGCTTGGCCCATCATCGCAGCTCGGTGCTGGGTTTGATTCCAGGACAAAGTCAGCCGAGTCAAAAGAAATTTGACACCTTAATTTGGGATGCGCTGGGGCGTTTCGACCCGCAAGGTCCCGTCTTTGTGGAGAGTGAGAGTCGCAAGGTTGGGAATGTCAGCATCCCCGAGGCTTTGATGACGGCGATGCGGGCCAGCGCTTGCATCCGAGTTGAGACGGCGACCGAGTTGCGGGTCGAGTTGCTGATGCAGGACTATCCGTTTTTTGTGCAAGACAGCGATTTTTTCTGCACTCGACTTCAGACCCTGGTCGACTTGCGGGGGCGCGAGGTGGTCCAGGCTTGGTGCGAGGCGGCCCAATCGGGGCGTTCCCGCGAGGTGGTGCGCCAATTGCTGGAGCAGCACTACGACCCTGGCTATGCGCAATCGACCCAACGCAATTACAGCCGATTTGCTGATGCACAGGTGCTGCAGCTCGATGACATCGGGGCGTCGGCATTGCGCAGGCTGGCCCAGGGTCTCCTCAGCGGCCTGCCGCCATCCGCCTGAGTCGCCCTACGATGCCGTTGGGAAAGTAATACACCGACAGAATAAATAGCAAACCCAGCCACAACAACCAACGGTCGGGCGAGAACAAGGCTGCCAATAGGGGCCATCCATCGAGGGCCAGATGGGCCACGCGCAGCAAATCTTGCAGATAACTTTGGGCGATCACAAACAGCACCGAGCCAAGGATGGCGCCGTACATGGACCCCATGCCGCCGATGACCACAATCAGCAGCACGTCCATCATGATTTCGAAACTCAGCGATGTATCGGGGCCGTTGTAGCGTAGCCAGAGGGCCAACATCACGCCCGCCAAGCAGGCAAACAGGGCCGAGAGGACGCTGGCCATGGTGCGAAACAACAAAACGTTATAGCCGATGGCCTCGGCCCGAAATTCGTTTTCGCGTATGGCTTGCAAAACACGTCCGAAGGGCGAGTTGACCACCCGCAACAACGCCAGCCAGGCAGCGCAAGCCAGTAAAAACAAAATGTAGTAGGTGAGCAATCGGCCATCGAGCGAAACACCCCAAAAGGGTTCTTCGCTGAACTCGGTTGAGGGCATCAACAGTGCGGGCAACCTAAAGGTCAAGCCGTCTTCACCACCGGTGTAATCGGACCACTGCGAGGCAAGTGTCTGAAATGCGGCGGCAACGGCCAAGGTGATCATGGCGTAAAAGATGGCTTTGACACGCAAAGTGAACAGACCCATGGCCAGAGAGAGCAAGCCGCTCAGAAGCAAGGCGAGCAAAAAACCCAGCCCCAAGGCGCCCCAAGTCGGCCCCCAATGGCTGCAAGCCATGGCAATGCCGTAAGCCCCGATGCCAAAAAACAGGGTATGGGCAAAGCTGACGATGCCGGCATAACCCAATAGCAAGTCAAAACTGGCCACCAGCACAATGAAGATCAAAGCCTTGGCCGCTACCGAGAGTGGTTTGACCCCAGGAAACACAAACGGGGTCAGGGCCAGTCCAAACAACGCGAGCACCATCAAGGCCGCCAACCACCGACTGGCAGGTGGGTCATGCGATAAGAGACGGTGCAAGTTTTTCATCTGTTCATGCGGCTCAACGATTGACCACCGGATACACGCCTTGGGGACGCCAGAGCAGCACTGCCACCATCAAGGCAATATTGGAAAACAGCGCCAACTTGGGCACCAGATATCCGGTGTAATTGGCCATCAACCCGACCAGCAGTGCGCCGATCAGAGCGCCCCCCGTTGAGCCCAAGCCCCCCATGATGATGACGATGAAGATCAGTACATTGACCTGGGCCCCGATTTGTGGCGTGACATTTTGCTGGTACAGGCCCCACATCACGCCCCCCAAAGCGGCCAGCACACTACCCACCACGAACACACCGACAAACAGATGGCTGATGCGATAGCCCAAGGCTTCGACCATTTCGCGGTCATGCACACCCGCACGAACCAGCAAGCCCACCTTGGTGCGGGTCAGCACCCACATTTGCGCGGTCACCACCAGCAAGCCCACCCCCACCGCCAGCAGACGGTATTTCTCCAGTGCCGCATCGCCCCAGTAGAACACGCCCCGCAGGGCTTCGGGCAAAGGCAGGGCCATTTGCAAGGGCCCCCAAATCACTTTAATCAGTTCTTCACCCATGATCATGCCGCCCATGGTGATCAGAATTTGCTTCAGGTGCTGTCCATACACTGGGCGCACGATGACACGCTCGAAAGCCCAGCCCAGGATCGCGGCCAAGGTCATGGCCGCCAGCATGGCCAGTGCAATGGCGGCCAAATTGAGACCCCAATCGGGTGTCGAGGTCCAGTCGGTCATGGCCCCAAGCACAGTAGTGGCTACAAAAGCACCCACGGCAATGAATAGACCGTGCCCAAAGTTGAGCACATCCATCAAACCGAATACCCAGGTCAAGCCACTGGCCATGATGAAGATGATGATGCCCATGGCCAAACCCGCCAAGGTCAGGGTCAGCCAAGTGCTGCTGCGATCCACCAGCGGCCAAGCCAACAATGCCAAGCCGGGCACCAGGCACAAGGGGCGCATGTCGAGGTCTTGCCAAGCAAAGTTTTTCATAGATTCAGACCCAGCCATTGTTGCTGCCACTGGGGGTTGGCTTCCCACTGGCTCATGTCGCAGGCGTGCACCACCCGACCTTGGTCCATGACGGCGACCCAATCTCCCAGACGGCGGGCGAACTGCAGGTTTTGCTCGACCAATAAGATGGTCACGCCCGCATTTTTCAGGCGATCAAAAGCCTCGATCATGTTGTCGATGATGGCCGGCGCCAGTCCCTTGCTGGGCTCGTCGATGATCAGCACGTCGTGCGGTTCGATCATGGCGCGCGCCACAGCCACCATTTGCTTTTGTCCACCCGAGAGTTTGCCTGCAGGGTGTTTCCAGAATTGTTTGACTGCCGGAAAGAGTTGGAAAATTTGCTCCAGACGGATCGGGTCGAGTTGATCAAGACGCCGAGCGCCGCGTGCAGCCAAGAGCATGTTTTCACTTACGCTCAGATCGGGGAAGATACCCATATTCTCGGGCACGTAGGCGATGCCCAAGCGGGCGATGTCAGGGGTCGGCATGCAGGTGATGTCATGCCCTTGATAGAAAACTTGCCCGGCCGAGGCACGCCACAAGCCCATGAGGGTTCGCAAAGTGGTGGTTTTACCGGCGCCATTGCGCCCCAGAAGCAAAGTGAGTTGCCCAGCGGGTACCGTCAAGTCGACCCCGTGCAAAATGTGATAAGCGCCAATGTGGGTGTGAACCCCTTGCATTTGAAGCAAAGGCCCACTCATGCAGACACCTTGCCCAAGTAAGCCTGTTGCACCACGGGCGACGCGATGACCTCGTTGGGCGAACCGTCGGCCACCAACTCGCCGTTGTGCAAAACGATGATGCGATCGGCCAATTCGCGCACCACATCCATTTTGTGCTCGACCAATAAAACAATGGCCTGGGGGTTTTTCTTGATCTCTCGGATCAGATCCAAAATGACCGGCGCTTCGTCGTGACTCATGCCCGCAGTCGGCTCGTCAAACATGTAGACGCGCGGCTCCAAGGCCAGCAGCATAGCCACTTCCAGTTTGCGCTGATCGCCGTGCGGCAAACTGGCCACTGGGGTATGGGCCTGATGCGCCATGGCCACTGAATGCAACAACTCGTAGGCACGCGTCTGCAAGTTCGGGTGATCGTTGCTGACACTGAATAAATGCAGTCCGCGCCAATGTCTCCCGGGCTGCATCGCCTGAACGGCCAGACGCACATTTTCAAGCACGCTCAAGCGCGGGAACAATTGCGTCAGCTGAAAGGCTCGTCCCAGGCCCGCTCGGGTACGCCTTGCGGCCGGCCATGCGGAGAGGTTTTGACCATCGAGCCACACCTGCCCTTGGGTGGCGGCAATTTGTCCCGAAATGAGGTTGAAATACGTGGTCTTGCCAGCCCCGTTGGGGCCAACGATGGCGGTCAAGGTGCCAGGCTTGAACTGACAACTGACCCGATTGACGGCCTTATGGCCGCCAAATCGAACGCTCAGATCGCGTGTTTCGAGCATTGGGCTCAGCGCTCAATTCACTCTATGAATGAGCGCTGACTTCAACGCTGATTGCGAATGGGAACATTCATTTCTTCGGGTTTGATCTCACGGATCAACTCAGGCACGCCCCAATTAAAGGCCGGGTCGATCTTGATGCGGAAGTGATACATGCTCTGCATGGCCTGATGGTCTTCTTTGCGGAAGGTCATCTTGCCTTTGGGGGTGTCAAAACTCATGCCCTCCATGGCCTGGATGAGTTTGGCGCTGCTGGTATCGCCTTGGGTTTTTTTCAGCGCCGTGACCAAGGCCATGGCGGCCGAAAAGCCCCCAGCTGTGAAGAAATCGGGCGGCGATTTGTATTGGCTGTAGTGCATCGACACCAGGGCCTCGTTGACCGGGTTTTTGGGGATGCCGAAGTAGTAATAGGCCGCGCCCTCCATGCCAGGAAATTGTTTGTAAGCCACCATGGCAGGAAGGATGTTGCCACCAGTGGCGATCTCTATACCAAAACGCTTGAGATCCATGTCGGCAATTTTGAAAGGATTGCCACCGGCCCAGATGATGAAAATCACCTTGCGACCCGGCTGATCTTTGAGTTTGTCGATCATGCGTTGGGCACCCGCGGTGAAGTCGGTGGTGGCGGGCGGGAGGTATTCTTCGTGGACGAGGCGGGCTTTTTTGAGCGCTTCCTTGAACGCTTTCACACCGTCGCGACCAAATGCCGAGTCTTGGGCCATGGTGACGATGCTGATGCCTTCTTTGTCCAAAGCGACCGCATTGGAGATGGCATCCTGGCTGCTGTTGCGGCCCGTGCGGAAGATGTATTTATTCCACTTCTCACCCGTGATGGAGTCGGCCACGGCGGGTTCGACCAGCAAGATTTTTTTGTATTCTTCGGCCACAGGTAACATGGCCAGAGCGACCGGAGATGCGGTAGGGCCAACTGCCAGATCGACTTTGTCGTCGCCGTAGGCGGCAGCCAACAGGCTTTTGCCCACGTCGGGCTTGCCCTGATCGTCTTTTTCCAGCACAACGATTTTTCGACCTGCCACTTGCATGCTGCCGCCCGTGGCATATTCGAGGCCCATCATCAAACCCACCTGGGTTTGTTTGCCATAGGCTTCCAGCGGCCCCGTCTTGCTATAGATGTGGGCGATTTTGATGTCTTTGCCCTGCGACCAGGCACAGGCACTGGCCAAGAGGGCCAAAGAGGCCAAGAAAAATTTCAGGGGTTTGCGCATGTTTGTCTCCTCAGCCCTCAAGCATAAAGCATAAAGCATTCGAGATGCTCTGACTCAAACCCCGTAGCGCTTGCGATAGTCACTCACTTGTTGCAGATGTTGCTCGATATCGGCACCTTTGCGCAGGTTCAGGTAATGAAGCAGATCATCGAGGTTGGCGATCGCACACACCGCCAAGCCCAAGGTGTTGCGCACGTACTGGACCGCACTGTAAGGCACGTCTTTGACTTCACCGTCGGCTTGTTTTTCGGTGGCTTTTTCCTGTCGATCGAGCGCAATCGCCACCGCATGGGCTTGGGCCCCGGCCGAGGCGATTAATTCGATCGACTCACGCACCGCCGTGCCAGCACTGATGACATCGTCCACGATCAGGACCCGGCCTTGCAGCGGGGCGCCAACCAGGGTGCCGCCCTCACCGTGGTCTTTGGCTTCTTTGCGGTTATAGGCAAAGGGCGTGTTTTTGCCGCGCCGCGCCAATTCGACAGCCACGGCAGCCCCGAGGGGTATGCCTTTGTAGGCGGGGCCAAAAATCATATCGAATTCGATCTGGCTGGCCAACAGCGCATCGGCATAAAAGCCGGCCAAGCGGCCCAGTGTGGCGCCGTGATCGAACAGCCCGGCGTTGAAAAAATACGGGCTCATGCGCCCCGCTTTGGTTTTGAACTGTCCAAACTTCAGCACCCCACAATCGAGTGAAAACTGAATGAACTCTTGGGCCAGGGCGTCGGTGGATTCAGACATGAGGGGCTTTCGAAGGCCAAGGGCCAGCTGGAAATGGCGATTGGTCAGGGATGAAAAGAGGGCGTGGACCCGATTTTATAAAATTGGGGTCAGGCCCTATGGCCGTCCCCATTTCGCCAGCTTGCATGGGCAGGGAGAACGCATTGACGAAAATCACCAGCTTGAATTTAAACGGCATCCGATCCGCGACCCGCAAAGGGCTCGAGGACTGGTTGCTGCGACATGCACCGGACGTGTTGTGTGTGCAGGAGGTGAAAGCCCAAGGCAGCGACGTGGTCGGGCATTTTGACGTGCTGGCGGGTTTGAACGGGCATTTCCAATTCGCCGCCAAAAAGGGTTATTCGGGCGTGGGGATCTATACCCGGATAGAGCCCAGCGATGTGGTGGTGGGCTTTGACGACGGCGAGTTCGATGCCGAAGGCCGGTATATTGAGCTGCGCTTTGACACCGCCCAGCGCAACAGGTCGATCATCAGTTGTTATTTTCCCAGCGGTTCGTCGGGGCCCGAGCGGCAAGAGGCCAAGTACCGGTTTCTCGATTTGATCGAAAAGCATTTGATGGGATTGAAGAAGAAGCGCGAGTTCATTTTGTGTGGCGATGTCAATATCGCCCATCAGGAGAACGACCTGAAAAACTGGAGGGGCAATCTGAAAAACAGCGGCTTTCTGCCCGAAGAACGGCAGTGGATGACAAAAATCACCCGGCCCGGGGGGCTGGTGGATGTCTATCGCCGGCTACAACCCGATACCACCGACGCCTGCTACACCTGGTGGAGCAACCGTGGACAAGCCTACGCCAAGAATGTGGGTTGGCGCATTGACTACCATTTGGCCACCCCTGCGCTGGCTGAGTTGTCCCGCCAAGAGTCGATATACAAGGACGAAAAGTTTTCTGACCATGCACCCTTGACGGTACATTACGAGGCACTTTTGTGAGCAAGCGCCATGTTGAAATACCAGACCATCCCCGTCACCCCATTTGAGCAAAATTGCTCGCTCGTTTGGGACGATGTCAGCAAACAGGCCGCAGTGATTGACCCGGGCGGTGACACCGACCGCCTGCTCGATGCCGTCCAGAGTCTGGGGCTCAAGCTCGAGCAAATCTGGATCACCCACGCCCATGTGGATCATGCGGCCGCCACGGCTGAGTTGGCCGAGGCCCACGGCCTGCCGATTCATGGCCCACACCCGGAAGACCAGTTCTGGATTGATGGTTTGCCGCAGGCGGCCGCCATGTACCGGTTTCCCCCCGCCAAAGCCTTTCAGCCGACGCGTTGGTTGTACGATGGCGACACGGTCTCGATCGGTTCGCACACCTTGCAGGTGCGCCATTGTCCAGGTCACACGCCAGGTCATGTGGTGTTTTATTCGGCCGAGATCGGACGCGCTTTTGTGGGCGACGTGCTCTTTGCCGGCAGCATCGGTCGCACCGACTTCCCCAAGGGGGACTACGACACCTTGATCCACAGCATCACCCAAAGGCTGTGGCCTATGGGTGACAACACCGTGTTCATTCCTGGTCATGGACCAGAGAGCACGTTTGGGCGTGAGCGCAAATCCAATCCGTTTGTGGGCGGAACCTGATCGCGCCCAAGCGGTTCAATTCACTGGGAAGGCTGGTTTTCGAGACGCGCCGCCCAATGGACCAAAATCAGTACCGGCAGCCCTAGCAAGGCCGTGGCCATAAAAAAAACTGGGTAGCCGTAGGCGTCGACAAACACGCCCGAAAACCCAGCCAACCATTTAGGGGCCAACAACATCATCGAACTGAACAGGGCGTATTGGGTGGCCGAATACTGAACTCGGGTCAGACTGGAGAGGTAAGCAATAAAGGCCGCCGATGCGATGCCGCCGGCCAAGTTGTCGGCACTGACGATCAGCACCAAGGCGGTGACACTGGGCGCTTGTTGTGCCAACCAGGCGAACAGCAGGTTGCTGGCCGCGCTGAGGATGGCCCCCAACATCAAAATTCGCATGATGCCCAGGCGCATGGCCAATACACCGCCGATGAAAGCGCCCAGCAAGGTCATGATGACGCCAAATATTTTGCTCACTGTAGCCACTTGCTCTTTGCTGTATCCCATGTCGACATAAAACGGATTGGCCATGATGCCCATGACCACATCGCTGATTCGGTATGTGCCTATCAGCGCCAGGATCAGCAAGGCATGCCAGCGATGCTGACGGATGAAATCGGCAAAAGGCTCGATCAAGGCCGAGCACAGCCACTCTTTTAATCCGCGAGTTTGGGGCAACTCTACCGGGGCCGGCTCGGGCGATAGCAAGACCGTCAGAACGCCCACGGCCATGGATAAAGCCATGACCAGATAGGCCCACTGCCAAGCCAGGTGCTGGTAGCCGCTTTGGGTTTGCGCGCCAGCCGCCAGCCACAGAGCGCCCGCACCAGCCCAGATCATGGCCAAGCGATATCCAGTCTGGTAGGTGGCGGCCAAGGCGGCTTGCTGCTCCACAGAGGCAGACTCGATGCGATAGGCATCAAGCGCGATATCCTGAGTGGCCGATCCGAAAGCCACCAGTACGGCCCAGTAGACCAATTCGCTAAGGCCCATTTGAGGGTCACTCAATGCCATGCCCACCAAGCCGGCCGAGATGGCGATTTGGGCCAGCAGCAGCCAACTGCGTCGGCGACCCAGCCAGCGGTACAAAACAGGCAAGCGCAAGCGGTCGACCCAAGGCGCCCACGCCCATTTAAAGGCGTAAGCCAAGCCGACCCAACTCAAAAATCCGATGGTGGAGCGGTCGATGCCCGCCTCGCGCAACCTGAAACTGAGGGTGCCCAACACCAACAGCAGGGGTAATCCGGCACTGAAGCCGAAAAAAAACATGCGCAGCGCTGGCAGACTGAAATAAACTGTCAATGCCCCGCGCCAGTTCTGGGTTTGGGCGTTGGACGACGCAGCAGGTTCTGGGGGGCTTGAAGTTGGAGACATAGACGCTATTTTCTGTGTTTTAAAGGAAGTCCAGAACATGCAACTGACCGATCGCAGAAGATTTTTACACCGATGTGCCTGGTGTAGCGCCGGCCTTGGTCTGTGGGGTGCCACCGCCTGGGGTCGGGAGGGGGTTGAGGTGGGCGAGCAGTCCA
>CAYMJT010000058.1:0-15493 GCA_964390775.1 uncultured Bordetella sp. | reverse complement strand
TCAGGGTGCCTTTGACTTCGACGTAATTGCCGTTGGCCAGTGTCTGCAGGGTGCCGCCGCTAAAAATGGCGGTGGCGGCATTGACGGTCACACCCTGCACGACAAAGGTGTTGCCCGACAGCGATGACACCGCCCCGTAGAGTTCGTTTTTATAGGCCACACCGGTGACTGTGGTTCTTTGACTCTCGAGTTCGACTTTGGTGGCTTGTAAAACACCGTTCGACCAGGTGCCCTTGACTTCGACAAATTGCCCTGCGGCCGTGAAGGTGTAACCCGTCACCTTGACGCCACCCACATACCAGTCGGTGCCCACCAGCGAGGTATAGCCTTTGATCTTGGCGTAAGTGCTGGCAACCCCATCGAATGCCGCCAGTTGCTCGGGGTTGAGCGACTGAATCTTGACTGCATTGAGCACCCCGCTGACCAGGCTGGTGGAGTCTGCGGCCACCACCCGCACCGGGGTCCCGGGCACCGAACCGGCTGCGGCCACCAATGTGGCTCCGGCGGGTCGTTTCACGCACGGGCTTGCCGCACTGGGGTCGCACGACACGGTGACGGTGGCGCTGCTGGAAGTCTTGATGACGTATTGATTGGGGTTGGCCGCTGTGGGCAGGCTGTTGATGGTGCCACGTATGGCCAGCTTGTTGGTCGTGCTCAGGCTGGCTGAGGTGATGACGCGGGTGGCCAGAAAATCGCCATTGCTTTGGGTGACGCCATAGATTTCGACATAGTCGGTGGTGGTGATGTCAGCCAATGCGCTGCGTGTTCCCGCATAAAGGGTGTTGGCGTCCACCGTCACGGTTTGGCCATTGAGCGTGGTGATGCTGGTTGCGGTAGTGGCACTCACCTTGCCCCGAACACCCCCGATGACGCGTATTTTGCTGGGGGTGCCGGTCATGGCCGACTCGTCCACATCGCCGCCCAAAGCCACGGTCATGCCCAAGTCCAGCGATTTGCTGTATTTGGTGGTGCCGTAAATGTCGTCGCTGTCTTCAACCGTCACGCCCACTGTTTCAAAGCGCACACCATTGACCACGATCGAACCCAGGCCTGCGATGGGGCCAGCGTACGAGGCGGTGTATGTGGACCCCGAGGTCGAGGCTGAACCGCTGCCCCCGCCGCCACAGGCGCTGAGCGCGCCCAGCATCAGTGCTGCAACCAAGGTCAGACTTGAATGTTGAACGACGCGCATGGCACACCTCCTTGGGATAAGTGAGCCTTATTTTAATACTTTACGTAATTAAATCAAAACTTTTTAATGTAAATTTAGGTTGAGCTCAGAGTCTCAACTGAGTACCGACATCCACCGATGTGGGTTGGGATAGCAATACGATTCGTCCGAGCCGACTTCACGCACCACATCGTTGTAGGCAAGCTCTTTGATGGATTGGGGGTAAGCGCATTCGTCCTCGCTCACCAGGGTGCCATATTCTTCGGCCAGTTCAGGGGTCGTGTAGCTTTGCTGCTTGGCCTGTAGTCTGGCGTACGCCCGTCGTTGCGACAGCGCTTCGTGTTTTTTGGCTCCTGGGTCCAATACCAATTCCAGGCACTGAATCAAGGCGAATACCAAGCCCATACCGATGGACCAGGAAGAAGAGTCTTGAAGCATGGCCACCAAGGCAGCCGACCCACTCATGTAAGCACAGGCTTTGACACCGTATTGGACCTTGCCCCATAGGGAAGCCGCGCGCTCGTGTAAGCGGGTGGCATAGCGAATCCTAAAAAGACAATCTTGACGACTTTCTGCATCATTCATAGACTTCTCCTTCATGGTCCTCTTTTGGGCGGCGGCGGTGGCGGCGGCTTGGGTGGCACGCCGCCTCGAACGGGTACGCGGCTTGAGTTCATCTATCACCATTCATCAAAATTTTGAGCCTGAGCTCGGTTCAAAGATTGAATGATGATAGAACTTAAATGCTCAAATACGAGTCATTGTAAATACTTAAATTGAAAATACTAGGCAGTCAGCATTTGCCTCACCAGTTGCATCACCCGACTGTCCCAGTGCCTGAACTGGCCAAGGATGCTGAAGTGGTCTTCACCCGCCAGTGCCTGGGCCGTGGGCACGACTTTGCTGCCCCAGCTGTCTTGCAACAGGGCGTTTTGGCGCAAGAACTCGGGGCTCTCCAGTCCCCCAGCAACGCAGTGAATCGTCCCTTGGGTCGGGCGCGGCATCCAGGCCGGGCTGCACTGGATGGCCTCGGCGGCGGTCAGTCGCAAGTCGCCTTGCACAAATGCGGCCTGCCGCACACTCTCGAGTTCGTGCACCCCTGAAATGGACAAGGCCGATTTCACCAAATCTTGGGGCAGGTCTGGGGCGTATCGCCGCCATTGCGCCGCCATCAGCATGGCGGCCAGGTGACCGCCTGCCGAATGCCCAAGCACATGAATGCGATGGGGGTCGCCGCCCAAACTGGCGGCCTGACGCCAAACCCAATCCAGGGCCCGGACCATTTGCACACATATTTCGCTGATACTCACTTTGGGCGCCAGGTCGTAGTTGAGCAACACCGGCAAAGCGCCTGCGTCGATCAGGGCCGGCGCCACAAAGCTGTGGTCCGATTTGTCGAGCGAGCGCCAGTAGCCGCCGTGAATGAACACCACGATGGGGGCATGTGAGCGGTTGGCCGAAAACACATCCAGCGTTTGCCCCGCCGTGGGGCCATAGGCCACATCGATTTGGCCCCGCAGGTGCATGCGCGAGATGGCCGACCATTCGGCCCAGTTTTGCAAATGGGTCTGGCAGTCGCTCACGCGGGCGCGGTTGTTGTACTGTTCGTTGTACCAGTCTGGGCTGTGCGTGGTCATGGTTGAGGTCTCCTTTGCAGCACCTGCAAGCGCGGTCTTTCGCCTTGGTTCTTGGCGGTGATGGGGGGTTTGGGTAGGGTGCTCTGGCCGGCCTCGAGCACGAACTGATAGTCCAGGGTGTACCAGGGGCCTTGTATGTCGTCTGCAGGGGCTGTCGTTTCGTGCCGCTGGTAATGCCCGATCAGGCGCTGGGTGACGCCGAATTGAACGTCGGTCGCCAGATGCGGGTCGTCACTGGAGTAGACCTGCGAAAACTGGGTTTTGTAGCCAGGTTTGCAAATCATGAAATGGATGTGCGCAGGCCGCATATTGTGGCGACCCAGGGTTTTGATCAGATCGCCTGCGGGGCCATCGACCGGAATCGGATAGCCGCTGGGCTTGATGGTGCGAAACCGCACCCTGCCCTGCGCATCGGTGCGGAGTTTGCCGCGCAGATTCATGTCCACCTGTTGTGGGTCCTGGTTCTCGTAAAAGCCTTCAGACGAAGACTGCCAAACATCGACTTCGGCATCGACCACTGGCTGGCCTTTTATATCGACCACTTGCGCTTGCACAAACACCGGCTCACCCGGGGTGGGCCCGCGCACGATGCTGCCCCCTTGCGGGGTGTCGGGTGAATTCAGACGCCAAAAAGGACCCATGAGGTTGGCGGTGGTCTCGGTGCTGCCGCCTTGGCCATTGTTGATCTGGCAGACCAAAGCCGAGACCCCCAGCGAGCCCGCGGCCAATGCCACTTCGTTGTGCGACGCATGGGTGGCCTGTCCCAGTCGGGCGATGGTGCCCAGTGCTTGCTGAAACTCGGCCTCGCTCAGGCGCACCTCGGTCACGAAGTCGTGCAAGTGGCGCACCAGCGCTTGCAAGAGTTCGCGGGTGCGCGGGTTCTCCGCCCGAGCCATCTCGCTCAGTACCGCTTGGGTCAGTTCAGCGCTTAATCGCAAGCTCATTTGGAGATCAGGGTCACTTTGCCCGGCTCGATCTGGAAGGCCATGCGGTCTTCGCCGATCAGCATCGGGCCGTCGTAGGTGGTGCGAGCCAGATCAAAGACTTCTTTCTCGGTCACCGGTTTGATGGTCGGGGTGCCCAGTAAAACAAAGTGATAGAACACCGCCATGGCGGGTTTGACGCGTGAGAACACAGTGCCGGCCTCTTGCGGCGAAGTGTGGTGCGCCATGATGACTTGAAAGGCAGGCAGTTTGAGCAAATCGGGGTGGGCAGCAGCCACCTGATGGATGAGCAAATCGGTACCCTGGGCCTGCCGGATGAGGTTTTCATTGAAGCGCGTGTCGCCCGACAGGGTCACCGAGCGGCCATTGAAATCGATGCGAAAACCGAACGAGGGATGCAGCAAATCGCCGTGGTCCACCTCGATGGCGGTGACCTTGAGGCCTTGCTGGTCGTAGATGACACCGGGTTTGATTTCGGTGACTTTGGACTGTATCGACTCGGGCGACAGATTTTGGTCAGCGATGCGGGCTTTGATGTCCCAGTCAAAAGCCGTGCGCAGGCCGTTCATCAGGTTTTGCGTGCCCTGCGGGCCGTAGACCACCAAGGGTCCTTGGCGTTGAGCGTAAGCGGCCTCGAGCCAACCGGTCAGCCACAGGTCGGGCAGGCCCACGATGTGGTCAGAGTGCAGATGGGTCAAAAACACAGCGTCCACCTGCCCCAATTTCAATCCGGCCTGCCACAGCCGCTGGGTCACACCGCGTCCGGCATCGATCAGCAGGTTTTTGCCCGCCGCTTGCACCAGGACCCCAGGGCCAAATCGGTTCATGGCGGGCGCTGGGCTACCGGTGCCCAGCAAGGTGACCCGAAATTCATCTTGGGCCAGGCCTTGCCCGCTGGCGGGCGGCACATGGCCCAATACCGAGGCCAATAGAAATGCGCAAACCAAGGCGCATCGAAGAATGGGGTGTTGCTGGGCAGGCATGCTCAAAGCTTGAAAAAAACCACAAGCGCAAATGCTAGTCGCAATGCGCTGCGGCGACGTCTTGAAAACCGCCCCTCGAATGCATGGAATACCCTGATGACATCGGGGGTTAATCGTCAAAAAATGGGCGAAACTCATGTGAGGTGGCCCGATGGATACCCTGCAAATCTTCCGCTCTCAGGTCCTGGCCGAGGGATACGATGAAGTGGCTGAAGTGCGA
Source organism: uncultured Bordetella sp. (assembly GCA_964390775.1). Taxonomy (GTDB): domain Bacteria; phylum Pseudomonadota; class Gammaproteobacteria; order Burkholderiales; family Burkholderiaceae_C; genus Limnohabitans. The sequence continues at coordinate 10,538 of CAYMJT010000058.1, read as the reverse complement.
TGGCAGCCCCTCTTTCACACCCAAACCCACACTCACCCCTTTGACGTCTACGCCCTGGTGGCCGAGGGCGAGTTGACCCTGCATCGGGAAGGCCACAGCGAACATTACGCCCAGGGCGATCGATTCCGGCTGGCCAGAAACACCGAACACCATGAATCTTATGGCGAGCGAGGTGCGACTTTGTGGGTCGCACGCATGCACTGATTACACCCAGGCCACTTCAGCGACACAGGAGGCATTTTGAAACCCACGCAGGTCGAACATCCCGAATATTTTCATCGCGTCATCGATTGTCAGTGGGCTTGCCCCGCACACACCCCCGTCCCCGAATACATCCGCCTGATCAGCGAGCGGCGTTATGCCGACGCGTACATGATCAATTGGGTGTCCAATGTGTTCCCTGGGGTTTTGGGGCGAACTTGTGACCGCCCCTGCGAACCCGCTTGTCGCCGCTCCAGGGTCGAGGAAAGCGCCACCGAGCAACCTGAACCCGTGGCCATCTGCCGCCTCAAGCGGGTGGCGGCCGACCACAAGGGCGACATCAAGCCCCGCTTGCCCAGAGCAGTGGCATCGAATGGTAAAAAAGTGGCCTGCATCGGGGGCGGACCGGCTTCCATGACGGTGGCGCGCGACTTGTCCACCTTGGGCTATGAGGTCACGGTATTTGACTCCGAGGCCAAGGCCGGCGGTTTCATCCGCTCGCAGATTCCACGCTTTCGCTTACCCGAGAGCGTGATCGACGAAGAGTGTGATTACATTTTTGACCTGGGGGTACGCTTCGAAGCCAACACCTACATCGCTTCGATGCGCGAGATGCTGCAACAGTCCTACGACGCTATTTTTGTGGGCACGGGTGCCCCCAGGGGCCGCGATCTGGACATACCCGGTCGCGCGCAAGCCAGTCAGCAAGCACACATCGGCATTCAGTGGTTGGCCTCGGTTTCATTTGGCCACATCACCCAAGTCGGGCGACGCGTCTTGGTGCTCGGCGGTGGCAACACCGCCATGGACTGCTGTCGCTCAGCCAAGCGCCTGGGGGCGCAGGAAGTCAGCGTGGTGGTGCGCAGCGGCTTTGAAGAGATGAAGGCCTCGCCCTGGGAAAAAGAAGATGCGATGCACGAAGGCATCCCGATCTTGAATTACCACGTGCCCAAGCGCTTTGTCATCGAGCAAGGCCGAATGACCGGCATGGCCTTTGAGAAAGTACACCCTCAGTACGACAGCCAGGGGCGGCGCGAATTGATCCCCACTGGCGAGCCCGAGGTCATCTTGCCCTGCGATGAGGTCCTCATTGCGGTCGGACAGGAAAACAGCTTTCCCTGGATCGAAAAGGACATCGGCATTGAATTCGATCGCTGGGGGCTTCCGGTGCTGGGCCAGAAAACCTTCCAGTCGACCTTGCCCCAGGTGTTTTTTGGCGGCGATGCCGCCATGGGACCCAAAAACATCATCACCGCCGTGGCCCAGGCGCATGAAGCCGCCATTTCCATCGACCTGTTTATACAAGGCAAAACCGTCGGGCACAGACCAGCGCCCAAAACCAATTTGTTGTCTCAAAAAATGGGCATCCATGAGTGGAGCTATGACAACAATGTCTCGAATGAAGAGCGCTTCAAGGTGCCTTGGGTCAAGGCCGAAAAGGCACTGGCCAGCATTCGGGTCGAGGTGGAATTGGGTTTTGATGAGGCCACGGCCCTGAAAGAAGCCCAGCGCTGCTTGAACTGCGATATTCAGACTGTTTTCAATCAGCAAACCTGCATAGAGTGCGACGCCTGTCTGGACATTTGTCCCATGGACTCGCTGACCATCATCGCCCCGGCAGAGGAATCGGTGCTTCGAGCGCAACTGAGGGCCCCCGCCCTGAATCAAGATCAAGCCCTGTATGCCTCGGGAGAACTCAAATCGGGCCGCATCATGGTCAAGGACGAGGACGTGTGTCTGCACTGCGGCCTGTGTGCCGAGCGCTGCCCAACGGGGGCCTGGGACATGATGAAATTCCGCTACGACTCGCCCAAAGCCGCCCAACTGAATGTGAGCGTCTAAGCGCCAAGCAATCGAACTGGAGAACTGGCCATGGCCATCGCGTCGATCAATGAGTTTGTCATCAAATTCGCCAACGTCAACGGCTCGGGTTCTGCCTCGGCCAATGAATTGTTCGCCAAGGCGATTTTGCGCATGGGAGTCCCGGTCAGTCCGCGCAATATCTTTCCCAGCAATATTCAGGGCCTGCCCACATGGTACGAAGTCAGGGTCAGCGAGCAAGGCTGGCTGGGGCGGCGCGGCGGCATCGACATGATGGTGGCCATGAATCCGCAAACCTGGGACACCGATATTGCCGAAATCGAGCCCGGCGGTTATCTGTTTTATGACGCCACCCGCCATGTGCCGGCCGAAAAATTGCGCCCAGACATTGAAGTGATCGGCATGCCCTTGACCGAGATCAGCAATGCCAATTACGCTGACCCCAGGCAAAGACAATTGTTCAAGAACATCATCTATGTGGGCGCCTTGTCGCATTTGCTGGGTGTGGATGAGTCGGTGTTTGAAAAACTGTTCTCCGAGCAATACAAGGGCAAAGAACTGTTGCTGCAATCGAATATGAAGGCCCTGCGCATGGGTCGCGATTGGATGGCGCAGAACCATCGTTCGGCCTTTGGTCTCCAAGTCAAGGCCGCCGACCGGGTGGGGGAGCGCATCTTCACCGACGGCAATAGCGCTGCCGCCTTGGGCTGTGTCTACGGCGGAGCCACCGTCGCCGCTTGGTACCCCATCACACCGTCATCGTCGGTGGCCGAGGCGTTTCAGAAATACTGCGAGAAATTTCGGGTCGAAGACGACAGCGGCAGACACCGTTACGCCATCGTGCAGGCCGAAGATGAGTTGGCCTCGATAGGCATTGTGGTGGGAGCGGGTTGGAATGGCGCGCGCGCCTTCACGACCACATCCGGCCCAGGCATTTCCCTGATGACCGAGTTCATCGGTTTGGCCTACTTTGCCGAGATTCCGGTCACCATCATCAATGTTCAGCGCGGCGGCCCCTCGACTGGCATGCCCACCCGTACCCAACAGGCCGATCTGCTGTCTTGCGCCTGGGCCTCGCATGGTGACACCAAACACGTGCTTTTGCTGCCCCAGGACCCGAATGAATGTTTTTCGTTCAGCGCCCAAGCCCTCGATTTGGCCGACCGACTGCAAACGCCGATATTCGTCATGACCGATTTGGATATCGGCATGAACCAGCGCTTGTGCGAGCCCTTCGCATGGGACGATGCACAAACTTATGATCGGGGCAAGGTCATGAGCGCCGAAGAATTGGAAGCCGGGCGTGATTTTGGTCGCTACAAAGATGTCGACGGCGACGGCATACCCTGGCGCACCCTGCCTGGTACGCACCCGAGCAAGGGCAGTTATTTCACCCGAGGCACGACTCGCGACCCCTATGCACGTTACTCCGAGCGCGGGCCAGACTACATCTACAACATGGAGCGCCTGATGCGCAAGTTTCAGACCGCTGCCGATTTGGTCCCGCAACCCATTTTGCGCCAGGCCTCGGGCCCGACCGAATGGGGCGTGTTGTACTTTGGATCCACCGCCCCCGCCATGGAGGAGGCCTTTGAACAAATGGCCCAGTTGGGGTTGCACTTCAATGGTCTGCGCCTGCGCGCCTACCCCTTCTCGCAGATGGTCAAAGATTTCATTGATCGACATGACAAAGTTCTGGTGGTCGAACAAAACAGAGACGCCCAGATGCGTACCCTGTTGATCCATGAGTTTGACCTCAATCCGGCGCGAGTCTTGCCGGTGCTTCATTACGATGGCACGCCCATCACGGCCCGCTTTATTTCAACCGCCATCCAGGGCCATCTGGCGGTTTTTGACAGCAACCCTGAGCGCGACCACAGCGCCAAGGAGACCACATGACCTGGATCGCCAAACCGCAACTGCACCACCCGAGCCTGACCGTCAACAAGGTGGGTTACACCCGCCGCGACTACGAGGGCCGAATTTCCACCTTGTGTGCCGGCTGTGGACACGACTCGATATCGGCCGCCATTATTCAAGCGTGTTGGGAGCTTGACATCGAGCCACACCGAGTCGCCAAACTGTCAGGCATCGGCTGCAGCTCAAAAACGCCCGACTACTTTTTGGGTGCCTCGCATGGATTCAATACCGTGCATGGCCGCATGCCTTCGGTCTTGACGGGGGCCAATCTGGCCAATCGTGATTTGCTGTACCTGGGGGTCTCGGGCGACGGTGATTCGGCCTCGATCGGTCTGGGCCAGTTTGCCAATGCCATGCGCCGGGGCGTTCGGATGGCTTATATCGTCGAAAACAACGGTGTCTATGGTTTGACCAAGGGGCAGTTTTCAGCCACCGCCGATCGTGGCTCGAAAAGCAAAAAGGGCACGATCAACAACGACACCCCGATCGACTTGGTGGGCATGGCCCTGCAATTGGGGGCCACGTATGTGGCGCGGGGGTTCTCCGGGGACAAAGCCCAGCTGGTGCCACTCATCAAGGGGGCCATCGCCCATGGAGGTGCGGCATTCATCGACGTGATCAGCCCCTGCGTGGCCTTCAATAATCACGGTGGCTCGACCAAGAGTTACGACTATGTGCGGCAACACAACAATGCCGTCAGCCGAATCGACTTCATGCCCCAGCGTGAAGAAATCACCGTCGACTACCCCGAGGGCTCGGTCATCGATGTCCAGCAGCACGACGGCAGCGTATTGCGCCTGAGAAAGCTGGCTGATGCCTACGATATCACTCACCGCAATGCCGCGCTCAGCTATATGAACGAAAGACACGAGCATGGTGAAATCGTCACCGGCTTGCTGTATCTGGATCCCTTGGCGGCCGATTTGCATGAAGCCTTGCACACCACCCAGACCGCCCTGAATACCCTGAGCGAGAAAGAGTTGTGCCCTGGCGCCAAAGCGCTGGCGTCCATCAATCGCGCATTGCGCTAGGAGGATCGAGCATGAGTGATCGCATCGTCTCCAAAACCATGTCCGGACGCCGTATTTTGAGCGTCTTGCCGCACCGCAGCGTGTGGGAGGCCGCCAGCATCATGAACCAGACCAACCACAGCAGCGTACTGGTACTCGATCACGACAGCCGATTGCTGGGCATCATCACCGAGCGCGACATGATCAGCCGCGTGCTGGTCAAGGCCCTGGACCCGAAAAACACACCAGTGTCTGCGGTCATGACCCGCAACCCCCAATGCGTCTTGCCCGACACCACGGTGTCGCAAGCCATTTTGCTGATGATCGAGCGCGGTTTCCGACATGTACCTGTGGTCAGCGCCCAGGGGCAAATCTTAGGGGTGTTCTCGGCCCGCGACGCCCTGCCCCGCGAGATCGATGCCGCCATGACCATGGCCCAGTTTCACGAACAGCGGGTCGACACGCCTGGCTAAGCCAGATTCAATTCAATTCCAACAAGCGGGCGGCATTGCCTCCGGCCACGGCGCTGAGGTCTTCGCCCTGCAAACCCGCCTCTTTAAGCCACTGCACTGGATTTTTTTCTCCGACTGGGTAATCGCTGCCCATGATCAAGCGCTGCGGCCCCACCAAGGCCAGCAAGGCGCGCAAAACCACAGGGTCATAGACGCAAGTGTCGTAGTGAAAGTGGCCCAAAAAGTCGCGCGGGGTCAACCCTTGCAGAAACTGAACCGAATCGGGTCGGTTGACGGCGTTCCGATCCACACGACCCAAGTAATGAGGGAAGTAGCCTCCGCCGTGCGCCATCACCACCTTGAGGTGCGGGTGTCTGGCCATGACGCCGTTGTAGATCAAAGAGGCCATGCACTTGGTTTCTTCGATCGACTGGCCCAGTGAATTCCATAGACCAAACGATTGAAACCAGGGGTCCTGCACCCCTTCGGGATGTATCCAGACCGTCAGTTGACGCGCCGCCACCTCCTCCCAAAAGGGTTGGAAGCGTGGATCGCCTAAATAAACCCCGTGGTAACTCGATGAGGCATTAACCACCTTCAAGCCCAAATCTTGGTGCGCCCGCTCCAACTCGCGCAAGGATTTGGATACATCTTGCAGCGGCAAGACCATGCTGCCTACCAGCCGCTCGGGGTATGTCCGCGCCCAGGCCGAGAGCTGATCGTTACAAAGACCACACAAGCTCAGGTCAAGCTCAGCATCCGCCCACGAGGTGCCTTGTAAGACCGTGCTGGAGGTGAGAACTGCGTACTGAATGCCACGCGCGGTCATGTCCTCGATGATCGACTCAGGTTGAAACATGCGATCCAACAAGGCTTTGGCCCCTGGTCTGGGCTCGGAGACCGGGTTTGCGCCAAAGCCCGTGAAAACAGTCTTGTGGGTTGATTGCTTAAACACCTCGGCATGCAGGGCATGCACATGAAAATCCACTACGGGCGTCGGCTGGGGCATGGTTTGAACCGGGTGACTCATTTTTTCATCAGGGCGCCTTCGGCGACAGCGTTCCATTTGAGCAGATCGGCGGCCAACCACTTGGACAATTCTTGCGAGCTGGAACCCGTGGCCGTGACTTGAATGGCCGCCATCTGGGCGATCACTTCTGCCTGTTTGAGAATTCGATTGACTTCGAGCTCCAACTTTTGCACGATCTCCTTGGGGGTCCCTGCCGGGGCAAACAGTGCGCTCCAATAACGAAACTCAATGTCTTTGAATCCCAATTCAGCCATGGTGGGGGTTTGTGGCATGCTGGACAAGCGTTGTGGCGAGGTCACCGCCAAGGCACGCAACTGCCCCGATGCAATATGCGCCGTGGCGGGGCCGGTGTCGACCATGGACATCATCAAATCGCCCGATATCAAAGCAGTGATGGTCTCGCTCATGCTCTTGTATTGCACAAACTCACCGGGTGCACCGGTTTTAAGCTTGAATAATTCGTTGGCAAACTGAAAGGCGGGACCCGAGCCGCCGTAGTTCGACTTCTCGGGCTGGGCTTTCATGGTTGCAACCAACTCAGCCACAGAGTTGATTTTCGACTTGCCGTTGACCACCAACACCAATGGGAATGTGGCGACCATGGAAATGGGGGCGAAATCGCTGGTGGGAGAGTACCTCAACTGCGGTGTCAAGATGGGCGTGAACACCATATTGCCGATGGGTGCCATCAACAGGGTGTGCCCGTCAGGGGTTGCACGAGCCACCGACTCGGTGGCGATGATCCCACCAGCGCCAGTTTTGTTCTCCACCACCACGGGCTGACCCCATTGCGCTGACAGGCGTTGGGCCACCACACGAGCCAGGGTATCAATACCCCCGCCAGCCCCCTGCCCTACGACAATGCGCATGGGCTTGGAAGGAAAGTCGGGTATTTGCGCAAAAGCGCCCGTCAGGCCAAACAACAAGGCGCTTGTCAGGCACATTCTCAGGGTGTTGAACATCGCTAATCCTTGGGGGACACGTTGGCTTGAATACCCTGAAGTGTGGCCGAAACTGCCCCTAGAACACAAGGGCATTTGTCCTCAGCATCAACCCTCATGGAAAGCAAAATGGCGTCATTCGATCCGCGATGTCAGCCCTCAGGACCACTTTAGCGACTTAGGCGTTCATTGCCTTTGATCATGTCCACATTGACCATTTGGTTGGCACGCGCCTGATTCAAGACGAATTCAGCGGCGCTGTCGATGATTTGGGTCTGCGCCAATTTGCCGGCCACAGAGGTGTATTCAGTGTCGGAAATGTTGCTATTGGATTGGCTGATATTTTTGGAATATTCCAGCAAATGATCGACAGCGTGAACCATTCGATTGATCGAGGCCCCCAGCGACGCTCTGGCCGCAGTGACCGAGTCTATGTTGAGATCAATTTCACCCAATGCGGCCATGGCATTGGCTTGGGACTGGACGTTGGTCGAGGTGATGGTGTTGTTGCCCGACGGTGGGGCATAAATATTGTCGACGAACATTTGCGCGCCCAAGGCTCGACCGCCCGTTTCATCATAGGTTCCCGAGACAAACACAAATTTGTAATTGCCGCTGGTATTGATGGTCTTGGTCACCGATTGCCAGCCACTGGACGCCGTTCCACTGCCTGTTTGGTTCAGCAATTCAACGGTAGACCCGTCATCGACATTCAATAAATAAGCATAGACATCGTAGGCGTCAGCACCGCCTTCGGCCTTCCAGTCAAAGGAAACGTCAGAGCCCGATTGAATATTCACCGCCTGATTAGAAATGATATAGGGGCCATGTGTGATGCCAAACCCCTGCGCCACGGTTAGATTCGACGAGGTCAATCTCAGACTCTTGCTGCCTTGCGCACCACTGGCAGCGACCAGCTGGCTGGTAAACGGCCCGCCGGTCACTGCAACACCATCGCCTGGACTCGGCCCTGGCTTGGTGGGATCGGTGGGGGTTGGATAGCCACCAATCGAGCTTTGCCCGTCCAGCGTCACCCTGGCATTGGTAATGGTCCAACCATTGGCACTGGTGTCCCCCACCGTTCCCGATTCAAAATCGCCATTGGTGAATGAGGTGAGGTTGGCCGGGAGTACCTGCGGGATGTCGATCCGAATTTTTTCATCCGCCTGGGCACCCGCTTGAATCAGAAAGCTGGTCGAGTCAAACTTGTTAAACAACTTGTAATCGTTCCACTGTGTGTCCTGTACCACCCTCAAAACCTGGTTCATCAGGTCTTGATACTCTTTGTCCAGCATGCCTCTTTGAGTGTCGCTCAAGGTGCCGTTGCTGGACTCAACAGCAATTTCACGCATCCGTTGCAGTGCATCTGTGACCGACGACAGCGCTGCATCGGCTGTTTGGGCCAGACTGATTCCAGAGTGAACGTTCTGGATCGCGGCGACCAAGCTTTTTTCTTGCGCCCGCAACAGGTTTGATGTCTTTAAACCGGCCGCATTGTCCGCCGCCGATTGAATGGCTTTGCCGCTGGACAATTGCTCAATCGATTTAATTTTTAGCCGCTGGTTGACCCGCATCTGGTTGAGCGCAGTCAACGATGTCATGTCGGTCTGTAAAGTATTCATGATGGATCATGTGAACAGATACTGCACTCATTAAGCAAAAATAAGGCCAATAAATATACCTATTTTGTGTTCAAAAAAAATTCATTTGGCAAGTCAGCGGCAATAAACTGCCGCCTTATCGTCGCAGCAAACGCTGCGGCAAATACCTCAAGCCATTGGTGGGGAGAGCAACTTGTGCTGTACGCGTGATACCTCGAACGCATGACACAACCGCATCACTGTGATGACCTTGTCCGGGTCTTCGTAGTCAAAGTCAGCGGTCCGCTGACAAATCAAAAAACCCCTTGCGGGGATTTCCTGTTGATATAACTAGAGGCGTGGGTCACCCGCAGCGACGACGCCTCCGGGTTATTCCAACACTTCCGTCGGCGCAAAGTTCAGTTCCACCTTGGCACCACTGGGGTCGTGACAAAACAGCTGCCAAGGTCCCCCTTCACGGTGCTGCAACTGGTAGGGGTAGCCCCGCTCGTCAAAACGCGCCTTGACCGCTTTGAGGTTGCTGGTGGTGAATGCCATATGATCAATGACCCCCGCAGGCGATTGGGGGACGGCGCGATCAAAATACAAATGCAGCACCGCAGTGTCTTGGGCATAGAGCCATGCCCCGGCAAAACCCAGATTCGGTCGGTAGCCCTCGCGGAGGCCCAAGAGACCGACATAAAAATCCAAGGTCGCTTGGGGATCGGCCGCGATGGCGGTGAAATGATTCATGCCCGTGATCATGCGCAAACTTCCTTCCAAGAATAAGACCCCCAGATCGGAGTCCTCCAAGTCAGAGGGCAAATCATGCCACGCTGGCCCACGAATCCGCCCGCGCACGGTGCCAATGGCGCTCAAACAGGGCCCCCCACGGCCAAATCGATCGGCCTGGCGTCCGACAAACAGCCCGTGGCGCTACTGGTGCGTCAGTCGTGTGAGTCATCCGCGTGTTTGCGGGCTCGGCTGGCGTCCATGCTCACCCGTCCCGGCCCCATGACCATGATGTGCAGCAAGCCGCCCACAATGGCCAGGTTCTTCATGAAATGCACCATCTGGTTGCGGTCATCGAATTGGGTGTGAAACACCACTGCCGTCAACAAGGTGAAGGCCGCCAAGGCGGCCGCCACCCAAGTGGTGCGGTAGCCCACGATCAAGGCCAGACCGCCCAACACCTCCAACGCCACGGTGAGATAAAACAACAATTCGACGGCCGGCAAGCCTTTGCTGGCCATGAACGCCTGGGTGCCCGCACTGCTGCCGATTTTGCCCAGACCCGCCCAGATGAAAATCGCGGCCATGAGCAAGCGGGACAACACCAAAAAATGATCCAAGTTCTTGTGTTCGTTCATCTCATCCCCTTGTGTAGATGGTTTGTTGATGTCAAAGTACTGCCCATGCAGGATAAGCCCAAGATCAGACCTCGGCATCAGGGTTTGGCCCAAGCTTGAGGCCAAGGCGCTGATGACCAGCGTTTAAAAACTGATCCCGTTTGAGTGAGAGAAACTGCGTGTTTTTATCATTCGAAAGGATTAATTGATGTCAAAAGGTGTTCGATTAAAACC
>CAYMJT010000057.1:0-15832 GCA_964390775.1 uncultured Bordetella sp. | reverse complement strand
GGGTACTGAACTTGGTCCCGATTTCGTTTTGACCAGCGCCCGCCACTTCGTGGTGGAACACCTCAACCGGGATGCCCATTTCTTCCAGAATCATGACCATTTCAGCGCGCATGTCCTGGGCGCTATCGACCGGAGGCACGGGGAAGTAACCGCCCTTGACGGTCGGTCGGTGGCCCCGGTTACCGCCTTCGAGTTTGGCACCGGTGTTCCAGGGGGCTTCGTATTCTTCGATCTTGAAGAAAGCACCGCCCATTTCGTTGGCGAAAGTGACTTGATCGAAAATAAAGAACTCGGGCTCGGGACCAAAGTAAGCAGTGTCGCCCAGACCAGAGGCCTTCAGGTAGGCTTCGGCGCGCTTGGCGACCGAACGCGGATCGCGATCATAGGCTTTGCCATCACCCGGCTCCAACACATCGCAAGACAACACCAGGGTCGACTCTTGGAAGAAGGGGTCGATGAATGCGGTATTGGCATCGGGCATGAGCAACATGTCCGAGGCTTCAATCCCTTTCCACCCTGCAATGGAAGAGCCGTCAAATGCATGCCCTTCGGTGAATTTGTCTTCGTTAAAGTGCGACAAGGGCACGCTGACGTGCTGCTCTTTGCCACGGGTATCGGTAAAACGAAAATCAACGAATTTGACTTCGTTGTCTTTCACCATCTTCATCACGTCGGCGACGGTCTTGGCCATCAAAATCTCCTGAGATTGTCTTTGGGTTGGAAAAGGATGCGGGTATACCAGCAGAAATTGTGCCAAGGTGCTCAATACTGACCTTGGACCACAAGGGGTTCATTGTGCCTTGCGATTCAAGCCAAAAAGCATCGTTTTGAATATTTATGATAGCACTATTTTGGTGCGAATTTTAAGATCGCACCAATTCAGGGCCCAACTTTGCACCAAAAACATGCAGCTCATTGAGCATGGCCGGATAGGCTCGATTGACATCATCTGGCCCGCCTTTGACACCCAATTCAATATGACGCCCGTGCACGGGGTGATCAACGCTGGGCAGGCTGAACACCTTGATGCCAGGGTGTGCGGCCTCTAGGCGCTCCATGATGGGGGTCAGGGCAGCCTCCATGGCACCATAAATGATCACCGACTTTTCCAGGTAGGCGGCCTTTTGGAACAGATGGCTGTAGTGCTGATCCAAAACCCATTCCACCATGGGCCAGGCCATGACCGGGAAGCCCGGAACGAAATGCACGGCGCCCGTTTGCAAGGTGCATCCAGGGGACACACAGCTGAAACCGGGAATTTTGTTGTACGGGTTGGGAATCAATTGGGCCGAAGCAGGAAATACCCCCATATTGAGGCGATGCACATTGTCAGCGCGATCAGGCTCGTAGGGCACGCCCTGCTCTTTGGCCACGTCTTGCATGCGCTCGCGTATCAGGACTTCGGCTTGCGGGTGCAATTTCAGTGGCTCGCCCAGGGCCTTGGCGGCACATTGGCGGGTATGGTCGTCGGGCGTGGCGCCTATGCCCCCGGTAGAAAAGACCACATCTCCGCTCTGAAAGGCCCGGGCCAAGGCCTGGGTGATGCGCTCGGGTGAGTCACCGACATATTCCGCATAGCTCAGTGCCAAGCCGCGTGCGCCAAGCAGTTCGATGACTTTGGCCATGTGCTTGTCCGCGCGCTTGCCAGACAAGATTTCGTCGCCCACGATGATGAGTCCGAAATCGGGGCGCTGGGATGAAGTGGAGATGGCGTTCATGGTGATGCTAGGGTCGAGGTGGAGGAGTGTCGCATTTTTTTATTGACGGGCGGTACGCACCGACACCGGTGCCGCTTGGGGATGGGTGGTGCGCCAGGGATTGATGTCCAAACCACCACGGCGTGTGTATCGGGCATAGACGCTGAGCTGAGTGGGGTGGCATTGACGCAGGATGTCGACGAAGATGCGTTCCACACAGTGCTCGTGAAATTCGTTGTGGTTGCGAAAGCTGACGATGTATTTGAGCAAACCTTCCTGATCGATTTGCGGGCCGTGGTAGCTGATGCGCACGCTGCCCCAGTCGGGCTGTCCCGTGACCAGGCAGTTGCTTTTGAGTAAGTGGCTGGTCAGGGTCTCGGTGACGGGTTGCTCATCGGTGTTGGCGCTGAGGTATTGAGCTTGCGGCTGATATTGATCGCACTCTATGTCGAGACGATCAAGCAGTAAGCCGTCGAGTTCCTGCACCGACTCGCGCTCGAACTGTTCGGGGGGAATTAATTGCACACCCACACTGGCCCGAATCGCTCCCCCGTGCCAAATCGCTGCCCCGAGGTCGGCGCGCAAGCGTTCTCGAACCGCAGTCATGTCGTCAAAGCGGGTGTTGCTGAAGCTGTTGAGATAAAGCTTGAATGACTTGCTTTCAACGATGTGAGTGCTGTCACAGGGCACCACAAAGCGGGCCATGGCAATTTGCGGTTTGCCACGAGGATTCAACCAACCCAACTCATAAGCGGTCCAAAAGTCAGCCCCCATGAAAGGAAGCCGACCAGCGGTCAAGCCCAAAGTGTTGCGCTGGCTCTGACGTTCAAGCGGATAAAGCAGACTGGGGTCGTATTGGTCGGCATAAGACACCGATTGGCCCAAAGGAGATGAAATCACAGGGTTCATGGTTCAGGTGCGTGACGCTGGCGCTCTAGGCCGGTGAGCGTCTGAACACGAGACGATCGGGTTCTGAGGCTTGGGGGGTGAAGGCATAGCCTTCAAGATCGAATTTTTCCAGGGCAGCAGGCGTTTTGACGCGGTTCAAGATGGCGTAGCGTGCCATCAGGCCCCGGGCTCGCTTGGCCATGAAGCTGATCACCTTGAATTGTCCGGCGCGCCCTTCCTCGAAGACGCACTCGATCACCCTGGCTTGAAGGGTTTTTCGATCCACTGATTTGAAATACTCTTGCGAGGCCAAATTCACAATGATGGGTTTTTTGCTCTCGCGCAAGCGATCGTTCAGATGCTGGGCTATGCCTGAACCCCAGAACTGGTACAGGTTTTGACCCTTGGGGGTCGCCAAAGACGTGCCCATTTCCAGTCGATATGGCTGCATCAGATCGAGGGGACGCAAGACCCCATACAAACCGCTCAAGATGGCGATGTGTTCATGGGCCCACTGCAATTGGGCTGGTTTGAGCGATGGGGCATCCAGGCCCTCGTAGACATCGCCGTTGAAGGCCAGGATCGAAGGCTTGGCATTTTGCACGTTCATGCGGGGGGACCATGCCCGGTAGCGTTCGACATTGAGCTTGGCCAGCTTGTCGCTCAAGTCCATCAATTGGGCAATGTCTTGAGGCGATTTCTGTCGCAAGACCTTGATCAACTGTGCCGACTGGGCGAGGAATGAAGGCTCGGAATGGGGCACCCCCTGCCAAGGGGTGTCGTAGTCCAGGGACTTGGCCGGTGAAAGCAGGAAAAGCATGAAGAAAACTCACTTCTGGCTAAGGGCATTGCTGACCAGTTTGGCAGTGATGTCCACAATCTGAATCATGCGGTCGTAGTGCATGCGGGTTGGGCCGATCACACCCAGTGTGCCGACCACCTGCCCATCGACCTCATAGGGGGCGCTGACGACCGAGAGCTCTTCGATCGGTACCACCTGGCTTTCGCCACCAATAAAAATGCGCACCCCTTCGGCCTGCGCCGAAATATCGAGCAATCGAATCAACTGGGCTTTTTGCTCGAACAAATTAAAGGCGCGTCGCAGCTGGCCCATATCGTGGGTAAAGTCGGAGACCGACAATAAATTGCGCTCGCCGCTGATGACGACCTCGTCCTGGGCTTGCGAGAGGGCTTCGGAGCTGACTTGTACAGCGGCTTGCATCAGGGCGGCGATTTCGCCGCGCAGCCGATCCACTTCGGACTGCAGACGTTCGCGGACTTGCTCGATGGCCATGCCGGCGAAATTCGCATTGAGGTAGTTGGCGGTCTCCAGCAACTGGCTCTGGGTGTAATTGGTGTCGGTGAACAAAATGCGGTTTTGGACATCGCCGTCGGGCGACACAATGATCACCAGCAAGCGGTGCTCGGACAAACGCAAAAATTCAATGTGGCGAAACACCGTACCCCGCTTGGGGGCCATGACCACACCGACAAAGCTCGACAAATTTGACAACAAGTGGGCCGCATTGGCGATGACTTTGTGCGGTTGATCGGGGGCCAGACTGGGGGTAGATGCCAACTGGCCCCGTTGGACGGTCAGCATGGTGTCAACGAACACCCGATAGCCACGCGCGGTCGGCACTCGCCCAGCCGAGGTGTGGGGGCTGGCAATCAGGCCCAACTCCTCGAGGTCGGACATGACATTTCGGATGGTCGCGGGCGATAAATCGAGCCCCGAAGCCTTGGACAGGGTGCGCGATCCGACGGGTTGGCCTTCGTCGATGTAGCGCTCGACCAGGATCTTCAGCAACAAGCGTGCACGTTCGTCGAGGGAATTCATGATGAGAGCGCATTTTAATGATTTAATGTATGTTAGAAGCAATAACCATGAAGAGCAAATTCCGGCACATTGCCCTGATCGGCAAACATCAACCGCCCGTGGCAGGCGGCATGCAGTTGTCCTCGCGCCAGGTTTTGGACAAATTGGCCCATTTTCTGCATACCGAGGGTTGCGAGGTCGTGGTCGAGAAAGAAACCTGCGCCAATGCGGGCATGCAGGGCTATGCGGCACTGGACGTCGCCCAAATCGGGCGCGAATGTGATTTGGCCGTAGTGGTCGGCGGCGACGGCACCATGCTGGGCTTTGGCCGCAAACTGGCCCCCCATGGGGTACCCCTGATCGGCATCAACCAGGGCCGATTGGGCTTTATCACCGACATTCCCTTGAATCAGATCGAAGAAGTGCTCCGACCCATGTTACGTGGGCAGTACGAAGTCGATGACCGTTCCCTCATGCACGGCAAGGTTTGGCGCGACGGGCATTGCGTTTTCGAAGCCTTGGCCATGAATGATGTCGTGGTCAACCGGGGCTCGACTGCCGGCATGGTTGAACTCAGGGTCGAGGTGGACGGGCATTTCGTGGCGCGTCAGCGTGCCGATGGCCTGATCATTGCCACACCCACGGGTTCGACCGCCTATGCCTTGTCAGCCGGCGGGCCTTTGCTCTACCCCAATTTGCCGGGCTGGGTCATGGTTCCCATCGCTCCCCACACCCTGTCCAATCGCCCCTTGGTCTTGGCTGACCCGGGCGAGATCGCCATTGAGTTGGTGGCTGGCGACGCCAGCGCCAACTTTGACATGCAATCGCTGGCTTCCTTGTTGGTCGGGGACCGCATCAGTGTGCGCCGGTCCGAACATCACGCCCGGTTTTTGCACCCAGTGGGGTGGAGCTACTTTGACACCCTGAGAGAAAAACTGCACTGGAATGAAGGGGCGGCATGAGCCTCAAGCGCATCAGCCTGCGTGATTTCGTGATCGTCTCCGAGCTCGATCTGGAACTGGCCGCAGGTTTTACCGTGTTGACCGGGGAAACGGGCGCGGGCAAATCCATCCTGATTGATGCTTTGCAACTGGTTTTGGGCGAACGCGCCGACACCGGCTGCATCCGGGAAGGCGCCCCCAGGGCCGAGGTCAGCGCCGAGTTTGATGCCGTCGCAGGCTTGTCCGACTGGCTGCAAGAAGCCGGCTTCGATGAAGGCGATGGTGTATTGCTGTTGCGGCGCACCCTGGATCAACAGGGTAAAAGCCGCGCCTGGATCAATGGCAGCCCTGCCACCGCCGCCCAATTGCGCCAACTCGGTGAGCGCTTGTTGGACATTCACGGTCAACACGCCTGGCAGAGTTTGACCCGACCCCCATCGGTATTGGGCCTGCTCGATGCCTATGCGGGGGTACAAAGCGCCGAGTTGGGTCGGCGCTGGCATCAATGGCGCGAAGCCCAGCGCGCTTTAACGCAAGCCAAGGCGGCTCAGGCAGGAATGCAAAGCGAGCGCGAGCGCCTGAGTTGGCAGTTGGGCGAAATAGAACAATTGCAGCCCCAGTCCGACGAGTGGACTGAGCTTCAAACGCAACACCAACGCCTGTCCCACATGCAGTCCCTGATCGAGGCGGCCGAGACGGCCAGCGCTGCTTTGTCCGATGAAGACACGGGTGCAGTGTCTGCCTTGCACCGAGCGCTGCAGAGTTTGCAGGCCCAAGCCCAGCACGAACCCGCCTTCGAACCCCTGGTTCAAGTCTTGCAGTCGTGCATTGCGCAAGCCGATGACGTGGCCCACACCGCCCAAAGCTGGTTGCGCCATGCCGACTTAGATCCACAAGGCTTGTCCCAAGTGGATGCCCGCATGTCAGCCTGGATGTCCCTGGCCCGTCGATTCAGGCGCGATCCGGCCGAACTGCCCGCCGTTTGGGCGCAATGGAAAGGCGAGCTGTCGGCCCTGGATCAGGCCTCGGATCTGGAGGCGCTTCAAGCCCAGGCCGAAGCCACCGAGCGTGCCTATCTGCAAGAGGCTTTGCGTTTACGCCAATTGCGCCGACTAGCCGCCCCCAAATTGGCGGCCACGGTCACCGCCGCCATGCAAGGCTTGGGCATGTCGGGCGGGGTATTCGAGGTCGAAATGAATGAGCTGGCCCAGCCACAGCAGCAGGGGCTGGACGAAGTGATTTTCCTGGTGGCGGGTCATCCTGGCGCCACCCCCAAACCCCTGGGCAAAGTGGCCTCGGGCGGAGAGCTGTCGCGCATCGCCTTGGCCATCGCGGTGACCACCAGCCAGCTGGGTCAGGCCGTGACATTGATATTTGATGAAGTCGACTCCGGCGTTGGCGGGGCTGTGGCAGAAACCGTAGGCCGCTTGCTCAAGCAATTGGGTGCCGATCGGCAAGTGCTGGCGGTGACCCACTTGCCCCAAGTGGCCGCTTGCGCAGACCAACACCTGGTGGTGGCCAAGTCCATGGTCGATGGACACACCTTAAGCCAAGTTCGCAGCGTCGCCGGTGAGCACCGGGTGCGAGAGATCGCGCGCATGCTCGGCGGCGAGCGCTTGTCCGACACCACCTTGGCGCATGCCAAAGAATTGCTCGATGCCAAACCCCCACGCCGAAAGGCCAAGGGATGAGCTTAGAGCTGGTTCTGATCACTGGCATGTCGGGCTCGGGCAAATCGGTGGCCCTGCATGCGCTGGAGGACACGGGTTACAACTGCGTCGATAACCTGCCGCCAGAGTTATTGCTACCCTTCATCGATTGGTCGATCGGCCAGCAAGAGAGACGACAAGCGATCGCCATCGATGTGCGCAGCGCACAGACCTTGCCCTTGCTGCCGGGCATCTTGCTGCATGCTCGCCGCAAACAGGTCCATCTGCGCCTGCTCTTTCTGGATGCCGCCACGGGCACTCTGGTGCAGCGTTTTTCAGAAACCCGGCGCCGTCACCCGCTGTCGGTACAGGACCCCTTGGCGGTTGGCGATACGCCCGATTTGACTCAGGCCATCGAGCGCGAGCGCGAGATGCTGGCCGGATTGCGGGAAGAGTCGCACATCATCGACACCAGTCTTTTGCGCGCGACCCAACTGCAAACCTACATCAAGTCCTTGGTCGAAGCACCCTCGGCCCAATTGACACTGATGTTTGAATCGTTTGCGTTCAAACGGGGCATCCCCGTGCATGCCGATTTCGTCTTTGATGCGCGCATGCTGCCCAACCCGCATTACATCGCCGAATTAAAACCTTTGACCGGCCTAGACCCTGCCGTGGCCGACTGGCTGAGCGCTCACACCGAGGTCAACGATCTGGAACAAGACATTGCGGCACTCTTGCATCGCTGGCTGCCTCGCTTGGCGCAAGACCATCGCAGCTATGTGACGGTCGCCATTGGTTGCACAGGTGGCCAGCACCGATCGGTCTATCTGGTGGAACGATTGGCCCAGGCCTTTGGCCAGAATTGGGTCACACTCAAACGCCATCGAGAACAGAATTCAGCGAGTCACGCACCGGTTTCGGCAAGCCCAAGTCGGCCCAACTCGGCGGCTTGAACCAAGCACCAGGACCGGGCCAATGGTGTTCGCGCGGCCAATTGAGCTGCATCAGATGCAAGTGCAAGTCGCGATGGGTCAGTACATGCAAGCGGGGCTCGTGGGTTTGTATATGTGCATCAGCCTGGGCCGGCAAGACCCCAAGCAGTGACTGCTGACTCTCGAAACACGGAAAACAATACAAACCCGCCCAAATACCGTGGCTGGGCCTTTGTTGCAACCAGACACCACGCTTGGGGTGCGTGACCATCAGCATCCACCAGCTTTGGGACTGACGTTGGATTTTGCGGTTTTTGACGGGCAATTCAGCCTGCCGGTTTTGCGCCAAAGCCACGCAGTCCTCGGCCACCGGGCATTGCTCGCATCGGGGCTGTCGTGGGGTGCAAACCGAGGCGCCCAAATCCATGATGGCCTGGGTGTAGACCGGCATGTCCCGGGCTTCGGGCAGCCGCTGTTGGGCCACATCGCGCAAAGTGCGCAGCGAGGCCGTCTGCGCCAAATCAGCATCAAAGGCGGTGTGCCGAGCCAAAACCCTTTGGACATTACCGTCAAAAATCGCCACGCGTTCCTGGTGGCAGATGGATGCAATGGCCGCCGCCGTCGAGGGCCCGATGCCACAGAGCTGGGCCAGATCAGCACTGTGGCGGGGAAATTGGCCCGCCCCATCTTGCACCACCTGCTGCGCACAACGATGCAAATGGCGGGCCCGGCTGTAGTAGCCCAAACCGCTCCACAGGGCCAGCACCTCATCGCTGCTCGCCTGGGCCAATTCAAACACCGTGGGAAATCGCTGCAAAAAACGGTGGTAGTAATCAATCACGGTCACCACTTGGGTTTGTTGCAACATGACCTCGGACAACCAGACGCGGTACGGGTCATGGGTGCCCTGCCAAGGCAATCCGTGCCGCCCGTGTAGGCGTTGCCATCGCACCAAGCGCTGCGCAAAACTGGCTGGCCCCGTACCTGCTTTCGGGGGGGGTGGATCATTCAGGGCTTTTGGCATTTGGGGCAATAAAAAGTAGAGCGTTGACCCTGTCGGATTTGACGGATCGGTGCGGCGCAACTCGGACAAGGCTCGCCCGCGCGGTCGTACACCGCCATCTCCAGCTGAAAATACCCGCTTTCGCCACGGGCGTTGGAGAAATCGCGCAATGTGCTCCCCCCGACCTGCAAAGCGCGACTCAAAACCGCAACGATCGCCTGCTGCAGTCGAAGCGCCCGTGGACGGCTGATGCGCAAAGCGGGCGTGGTGGGTCGAATACCTGCTTGGTAGAGGGCCTCAGAGGCATAAATATTTCCGACCCCCACCACGACATCACCAGCCAGCAAAACTTGTTTGATGGGCGCGCGCCGGCCCCGCAAAGCCAGATGGAAGGACAGCGGATCGAACTGCGGCCCCAGCGGCTCGACGCCCAAATGGCCAAGCAATTTTGTCGCCCTGGGGTGAGACAGGTCAGGCACATAGACCAAGGCACCAAAGCGGCGCGGATCATGCAGTCTGAGGGTGCCTAGATGGGTGATCAAGTCCACATGATCGTGCGACCCTGCTGGGGGTTGTCGGGGAGCGAAATGCAAAGCGCCCGACATGCCCAGGTGCCAGATCAGACAACCCGAGTCCAGGTGCATGAGCAGGTATTTGCCGCGCCGATCGACCCGTTTGATTTCACGCCCAGCCAACAGGCTGCGCTCAGTCCCCAAGGGCCAGCGCAAAGGCTTGCCCAGGCGCAATTCAACAATTCGGGCACCGGCGATGCGATCGGCAAAGCTCAGGCGAGTGACTTCAACTTCAGGCAATTCGGGCATGGCTTGGGGATTTGCAAGGGTCTTGAGTGGACGTCATGTTCAGGGATTATGATTCGTTCACCATGACCTTGATCCGATGCCTGCTTTGTTGCACCCTGGCCCTGGGGCTGGTGCCCGCACTTGCGCAAACCAAAGAGGCCCCACCCCCCACGTCTAACCTGACGGGAGAGTTGTTGTTCGAAATTCTGCTGGGCGAACTGCAAGTCTTGCAAGGCGACCCTGGGGCAGGTTACTCCTTGCTATTGGACGCCGCACGCAAGAGCGGCGAAGAAGCCTTGTACGAGCGAGCCGTTGATGTGGCCTTGCGGGCCCGCGCTGGCGACGCGTCTTTGCGCGCCGCCTCGGCATGGCGACAAGCCTTTCCGCAATCGCGCAAAGCCAACCAGCGCGTGCTGCAAATTCAAGTGGCGCTGCAAAAGCTGAGGGACGCTCAATCGTCGCTGCGTCAGGAACTCCATCTGGCCCCGCCCCAAGACCGGGGGGCCTTGATGTTGTCCATTCCCGGCTTGCTGAGCCGGGCTTCGGACAAAGCCCTGGCAGCCCAAATCACCGAGCAAGCCCTGACCGAATGGCTCAGCGACGCGGAAGTGGGCGCGCAAGCCTGGACCGCCATTGGTCAAATGCGCGCCAACGATCAAGATCTAACCGGCGCATTGCAAGCGGCCCAGCGCGGCGCCGACCTCAACCCGCAGCGGGCCGAGCCCGTTTGGCTCGCGATCGAGTTGGCGCGAACCCTCCCCGAGGCCATGACCTGGGCATCGCAAAAGCTCTCCCATATCGACGATCCGGCCCTGCACCAGGCTTGGGCACGGGTGCTGGTCGAGTCGGGACGAATCCATGACGCTGAGAACGCCATGGCGCTGCGGGCCCAGAAAAACCCCCAAGAAAACAGCGCCTGGCTGATGTTGGGTGCCATTCGTCAAGAGCAAAAAAACTTCAAAGGAGCCAGCGAGGCCTGGCAGCGTTTCCTAAAACAGACCGATGGACAAAAGCCACGCCAGCGAGAGCGTGACCAAGCTTTGATGGGCTTGGCACAAATCGCCATCGAAGAAAAAAACGATGCCCAAGCCGAGAAATGGCTGCTGCAGGTCGGCGAAGGTGACAACGCCCTACGCGCATTGGGCTTGCGGGCCGCGATTTTGGGGCGACAAGGACGCATCGCCGAGGGACGCCAACTGATCGCCACCCGTCCGGTACGCACCGCCAAACAAGAGCGCGAACGCACCCTGACCGAAGTTCAGTATTTGCGTCAATTCAAACAGTGGCAAGCCACCTACGATTTACTGGCCTTGGTGGTCAAGCAACCAGATAACGAAGACGACGACGACCTGAGTTATGAGCTGGCCATCGCGGCAGAAAAAGTCGGGCGGGTTCAGGAAATGGAATTGATCTTGCGTGACATCCTGGCGCGCAACCCACGCTATCACCACGCCTACAACGCCTTGGGCTACTCTTTGGCCGAACGCAAGGTCCGCTTGGACGAAGCCAAGCAACTGATCGTCAAAGCACTCGAGTTCGCGCCCGACGACCCCTACATCACCGACAGCCTGGGTTGGGTCGAGTTCCGCATGGGACGGTTCAAAGAAGCCGAGGCCATATTGCGCCGCGCTTTCGAATCCAAACCCGACGCTGAAATCGCCGCCCATTGGGGCGAGGTGCTTTGGACCATGGGCGCAAAAGACCAAGCCCTCGAAATTTGGCGACGCGGCATCCAATTGGGTGTCGACAACGAGACCTTGCAGGAAACGCTCAAGCGCTTGGGCGTCAAGCCATGAGATGGCGCCGTCTCGGTCTGGCCTTGACGGTCTTGTGCTTGGCCGCTTGCGCGTCTGCCCCCCAGGTCGTGCCATCGAACACCGAAGCGCCTTCATCGGGCACCACCGCACCCGTGCCTGCGCTTGAACATGTCGCGTCAGAACCAAGACCAGTTCAGGAGCTGCGTCAATTCGCAGGCCGCGTGTCAGTGACCATCGAAAGCGAGCCCCTGCAGTTCATGTCGGCCGAATTTGAGCTGGAAGGGGACGCCAACGCTGGCGAATTGCGCTTGTACGGCCCCTGGGTCGGCTTGGTGGCCGTCTTGCAATGGGAGCCCGGTCGGGCAGTGCTGATCGAAGGACAACGCCGGCGCGTGGTCAAAAGCATCGACGCCTTGATTGAACGCGTGACGGGCGCCCCGATCCCGCTGAGCATGGTCTTTGACTGGTTGCATCACCGCCCCGTGCCCAATCCCGATTGGTGGGTCGAAGCCCGAACCAGCACACAAGACCGTCTTCGTGCCATACGCCTGCAACCCTTGCCTCGCATCGAGTTGACCATGGTGCTGAACAAGGCGGCGCCATGACCGCATTGACCGATCTGGCGGCCCCCGCCAAACTGAATTTATTTTTGCATGTCACGGGCCGCAAACCCGACGGCTATCACCTGATGCAATCGGCCTTTCTATTGCTCGACTGGTGCGATGTATTGCACATCGATCTGATCCAAGGGGGGCAGATCGAGCGCGAGGACTTGGGGCCGCCCCTGCCTGCCGACGATCTGATCGTGCGCGCCGCCCGATTGCTGCAACAAGCCAGCGCTTGCTCTTTGGGGGCTCATATTGCCATCGACAAACGATTGCCAGCCATGGCTGGACTGGGCGGCGGGTCATCGGACGCAGCCACCACGCTGATCGCCCTGAACCGGCTGTGGGGCTTGGGCTGGAAACGCCCCCAACTGGCTCAACTGGGCTTGCAACTGGGCGCCGATGTGCCTTTTTTTATCTTTGGCCGTCACGCCTGGGCCGAGGGGATAGGGGAACAATTGACCCCTTTGGACTTACCCCGTCAGCGCTGGGTGGTGGTCAAGCCCCCCAGCGGCCTGTCCACTGCGGCCATTTTTGGCGACCCGCATTTGAATCGCAGTCATAAAAGTGTTACAATTTCGGACTTTGTTGCACAGCCGTATGGTTTTGGCCAGAATGACTTGCAGCAGGTGGCACAAAGGCTTTGCCCCGACGTACTGGCAGCCCTGAATTGGTTGCAAGAGCAGGGTTTAAAGCCTCGGATGACGGGCTCTGGCAGTGCGGTGTTTGCACCGGTCAGTGAGTCCAAAGTTCTGCCCCCTGCGCCTGCAGGCTGGATTGTTCAGATGTGCCACAATTTGGATCGTCATCCCTTGATGGGTTGGAGTTCCAGCGACGAATAAAGGTATTCGGCCTGGTGCCGGGTGCCTGTGTAGGGGAGTCGCCAAGTTGGTTAAGGCACCGGATTTTGATTCCGGCATGCGAGGGTTCGAGTCCTTCCTCCCCTGCCAAATGCCCAACGCACTTGATGGTCCAGCGCGGTCTTCGTACTGCAATTCCAGCAGGTGGGTGCGACGAAACCCTTCAATGATTTCTTGCATTGCCCCATGTCCAGCGCTTCCGACTTCATGTTATTTACCGGCAACGCCAATCCCGTTTTGGCGCAGGAAATTGCCACCCACCTGGGCACCGAATTGGGCCAAGCCCATGTCGGGCGCTTTTCCGACGGCGAGGTGACCGTTGAATTGATGCAAAACGTGCGCGCCCGCGATGTTTTTGTCGTCCAGTCCACTTGCGCTCCGACCAACGAGAACCTGATGGAATTGCTGATCATGGTCGACGCCCTCAAGCGCGCATCGGCCGAGCGCATCAGCGCCGTCATCCCCTACTTCGGCTATGCCCGTCAAGACCGTCGCCCACGCTCGACCCGGGTGCCCATATCGGCCAAAGTCGTTGCCAACCTGTTGCAGACGGTGGGCGTGGCGCGGGTCTTGACCATGGATTTGCACGCCGATCAGATTCAAGGCTTTTTCGACATACCAGTGGACAATATTTACGCCTCCCCGGTCTTGTTGGGTGACTTGCGGCAAAAAAAATATGAAGACCTGATTGTGGTCTCACCCGATGTCGGAGGGGTGGTACGCGCCAGGGCGCTGGCCAAGCAATTGGGCTGCGATTTGGCGATCATTGATAAACGCCGTCCCAAAGCCAATGTATCGGAAGTGATGCACGTCATCGGCGAGATCGAAGGACGCAACTGCGTCATCATGGACGACATGATCGACACCGCCGGCACTTTGGTCAAAGCGGCCGAGGTGCTCAAAGAGCGTGGGGCCAAAAACGTCTATGCGTATTGCACCCACCCGATTTTTTCCGGACCGGCGATCGAGCGCATCACCCAGGGCAATGCCCTGGATGAAGTGGTCATCACCAACACCATTCCGCTGAGCGATGAAGCATCGCGCTGCGGCAAGATTCGCCAACTCTCCGTGGCACCGCTGATCGCCGAAACGATCTCGCGCATTGCCAAGGGAGAGTCGGTGATGAGCCTGTTTTCGGATCAGGAACAACTGTTCTGACCCGCAGACGGCCCTTTGTGCCGACTTGATCGGCTTTTATCAACCCTGAACCACACTGGTCGCGGTGGGTTCATTGCAGGAGTTAGCTATGAAATTTGTCGCTTTTGAGCGCGCCAAGCAGGGAACGGGTGCGAGCCGCCGTCTGCGTCACACCGGTCGCACGCCCGGCATCGTCTACGGTGGCCAAGGCCAGCCGCAATTGATCGAACTCGATCACAATGCCTTGTGGCACGCCCTGAAAAAAGAAGTGTTCCACTCGTCCATTCTGGACATGGAACTCAATGGTCAAAGCAGCCAGGTGTTGTTGCGCGATGTGCAGTACCACCCGTTCAAACAACTGGTGTTGCACATCGACTTCCAGCGCGTCGATGCCAACACCAAGATGCACAAGAAAGTGCCGATCCACTACAGCGGTGAAGAGAACTCCCCCGCCGTCAAGACCGACGCCTGTCTGGTCAACCATGTGGTCACCGAACTCGACATTTCCTGCCTCCCGGCCGATTTGCCCGAGTTCATTGCCGTCGACCTGTCTGGCCTGAAAAAGGGCTCGTCTTTGCACCTCAACGACATAGCCCTGCCCAAAGGCGTGACCGCCGTGACCCATGGCAAACCCAACCCCGTGTTGGTTTCTGTGGTGACCCCGGCTGCCGAAGAGGCCGCTCCTGCTGCTGAAGCAGCCGCCCCGGCCGCTGAGCCTGCCAAGAAATAAGTTCCAGCCCGACAGGCTGAAACCTTGAAAACCCGTTGCCTCGGCAACGGGTTTTTTTATGCGGGCTGGGTCAACTCTGCATCACTCTGGCGAAGAGTGATAATCCCCACATGATCCAATTGTTTGTCGGCCTGGGCAACCCGGGCAACGAATACGAAGCCACGCGCCACAATGTGGGCTTTTGGTGGGTCGATGCCTTGGCGCGACAACTCAAGGTCCATCTGATGGATGATCGCAACTACTGGGGTCGGGTGGGACGCACCAACGTGCAGGGTCGCACCATCCACTTGCTGCAACCGCAGACCTATATGAATTTGTCGGGCAAATCGGTGTCGGCGCTGGCCCGGTTTTTCAAAATCAGCCCCGATTCCATACTGGTCGTCCATGACGAGCTCGACCTGCCCCCCGGTGAAGCCAAACTGAAATTCGGCGGTGGTCATGCAGGTCACAACGGCCTGCGCGACATTCACGCTCAACTGGGCACCCCTGACTACTGGCGACTGCGCCTGGGCATTGGCCATCCGGGTGATAAATCGGAAGTGGCCGGCTGGGTGCTGCGCAAACCACCCGCCGAACAACGCGAACTGATCGAGGCCTGCCTGCAACGCAGCCTGGGGGCTTTTGACGATCTATTGGCTGGCGACACCACCCGAGCCACGCAAAAAATTCACACCTCCAAACCTCCTCGCCCCAAGCCACCACGCCCCGAACAGGAGATTGGGGTCTGACCCCCATTAAACAAGTCACCACGCCCCGAGCCGCACAGTGGGGTCTGATTCCCATTCAATGCACTCGCTCACCCACATGAACCCACACCCGGCCCCCGATGACCCAACCATGGGATTGATATTGACCGGCGGAGGTGCCCGGGCCGCGTATCAGGTGGGTGTGCTGCAAGGATTGATGGAGATGCGCAGCCCTCGCGATGCGTCAGCAAAGAATCCATTTCAGATCATTTGCGGAACTTCATCAGGGGCCATCAACGCCAGCGTACTGGCCTGCGGGGCTGAT
>CAYMJT010000056.1:0-16009 GCA_964390775.1 uncultured Bordetella sp. | reverse complement strand
CGGTACACCACGCGGCTGGCCCGGTAAGGGACGGCGTATTCGTAGTAGCCCGGCAGGATCAAACGCACCCGCACTCCACGGGCCGCCGCCTGTTGCATGGCCAGACGCAAGCGGCGGGCAGGAAAGAAAAAGGCATTGGCAATCAGGATCTCGCTGCGGGCGCGGCGCAGGGCCTGCAAATAACTGCGGGCGATACTGCGTCGGTGTCGCCAGTTGTCGCGCAACACCAAACGGATGCGACCTGCGGATGCTGGGGCCAGCCACAGCTCGCCGCCGCGCCAGGCGTCCAGGGCTGCACCAATGCGCCGGGCCCGCAAATTACCCGACACCTCCAGCCGCCACCAAAGCTGCGCCATGGTGGTATGGATGTCCGCCACCAAGGGGCCCAGTAGACGAACCGCGTAGTCGAGCCGGGGGTGTTCCAGCGTGCCCTGAATATGCGGGTCGTAAAAATCATCGAGCACATTGATGCCCCCGCAAAACGCCACCTGTTCATCGACCACGCACAGTTTGCGGTGCAAGCGCCGCCAACGGCTGGGAAACCAGATGCGGGCGGTACCCAGAGGCGAAAAAAATCGGCATTGCACCCCCGCCTTGCGCCAGCGGGCCAGCCATTGCGCCGAAATGTTTCGCGACCCGATGCCGTCCAGCACCACCCGAACCCGAACGCCGCGCAGGGCTGCCGACTCCAGGGCCTGAGCCACCACTTCCCCTTGTTCTGCCGTCTCAAACAAATAGGTCTCAAAACAGATTTCGTACACGGCGTTGTCCATGGCCAGGCACAAAGCCGGAAAAAACTCGGTGCTGCCTTGCAGCAGGGTGCACGTCTCGGGGACAGTGGGCGTGCCATTCATGGCAGTTTCAGGCCAAATCGTGGCAGCGACAAAATGGCTTCGGCATTGCTGGGTGAAAAGACCCGGTCGGCGGCCTCGCGCCAGGGCAACCAACACCATTCGGTGTGCTCGTCGGGATGCAAGCGCACGGTGGTGGTGGCAGATACCGTCAATCCAAACACCCGCTCGGTGTTGCGCGTCACGCCAGGCCCATAGCGGTGCAAATAGCGAGGGTAAATGTCGTACACATTCTCCAGGCCCCAGTCGAGCAATGTGTGTCCCTGCGCCAAGGCGTCAATGCCCGTTTCTTCCCTGACTTCGCGCACCGCGGTTTGTTGCCAAGTTTCGGTGGGTGGATCTTTGCTGCCCGTGACCGACTGCCAGGTGCCTGAGTCGACGCGCCGAATCAGCAACACCTGACCGTCGGGGGAATGGATCACCACCAAAACCGACTCGGGCCATTTGTAGGCTAACCCTGGGGACGAATTCATGCTTGAATTCTGCCTTTTTCCGGCCCGCTACGCACACTGGGGACACCCCATGCACCCACGCCACGCCAGCTTGGGATAGAGTCTCTCCATGTTGTCCATCGATCCCACACATCGGGCGCAAGAAAACCATCGCGGCATTTTGGCCATGGTCGTGGGCATGGCTTTTTTTCTCGCCAACGACACCCTGGTCAAACTGGCGGGAGCCGATTTACCCACCGGACAACTGATTTGTTTGCGCGGCCTGATGGCCTGCACCCTATTGCTGCTCATGTGTGCCCACCGAGGACTGCTGAGCCAATGGCGCAGTTTGTGCGAACGCGCGGTCTGGGTGCGTGGCGTCTTTGACGGCCTATCCTCCATCACCTACCTTACGGCGCTGATCCACATGCCTTTGGCCGACGCCACAGCCATCAACCTGGCCTCGCCTTTGTTCATCTTGGTATTGGCTGTCATTTTTTTACATGAGCGCCTATTGTGGTTGCGCACCCTCGCTGCCGTGATCGGGTTCATTGGGGTCTTGCTGATCGTACGCCCCAGTGGCGAAGGCTTTAATGTTTACGCCGGCTTGTGCGTACTGGGGACTTTGGGGCACGCCATACGCGACCTGTTGACGCGTCGCATTTCAGCGCAGGTACCAGGCTTGCTGATCACCTTGGCCACCGCCGCCAGCGTCACCGTGCTGTCGGGGCTTTGGTCGCTCACCACGCCCTGGGTGCCGGTCAGCACCATGGCTTGGGTTTGGCTGGGATTGGCGTCGGCTTGTCTGGCCGGGGCCTACCATCTGATCATTATGGCCATGCGCCACGGCGATATGGGCGTCATCGCCCCCTTCAGGTACAGTGCCCTGCTGTATGCATTGGTTCTGGGTTACCTGATCTGGGGCGAGATACCCGACACCTGGACTTGGATCGGCATCGGCCTGTTGGTCGGCGCCGGATTGACTTTAATTTGGAGCAACAGACCATGATTGAGACCCGACACCTTTTTACCTTGTCGCTGCAAGTGCCCAGCATCAAAGACTTGGGGGCCACCCCACTGGGAGTGCGCAAAATCGCACAGGTCACTGGCGGTCATTTCGAGGGTGATCGTCTGCGCGGCACCGTGCACGCCGGCCCTGGCGGCGATTGGCTGCTGTTGCGCAACGATGGGGTGCTGGCGCTCGATGTGCGCATCACGCTCGAGACCGACGACGGTCAGCTGATTTACATGAGCTATCGGGGCCTGCGCCACGGGCCTAAAGACGTACTTGAAAAACTCAACCGGGGCGAAAAGGTTGATCCGGCCAGTTACTACTTCCGCATGGTGCCGCAATTTGAGACCAGCTCAAGCCAGTACGGGTGGCTCAACCGTCTGGTCGCCATTGCCAAGGGTGACCGCGAGCCCAGTGGGCCGAAATACACCGTCTACGAGGTGCTTTAAAACCCAGGTCAATCAGGCCGTGGCCTGCACATTACGCAAGCGGATGTGCAATTCGCGCAACTGCTTTTCGTCCACCGGGCTTGGGGCCTGGGTCAACAAGCATTGAGCACGCTGTGTTTTGGGGAAAGCGATCACATCGCGAATCGAGTCAGCACCGGTCATCAGGGTGACGATGCGGTCCAGACCAAAGGCCAAACCACCGTGCGGGGGTGCGCCGTACTGCAAAGCGTCGAGCAAGAAACCGAATTTCTGCTGCGCTTCTTGAGGCGTGATTTTGAGCGCGTCAAAGACCTTTTGCTGTACGTCAGCCCGGTGAATACGTACCGAGCCGCCGCCGATTTCCCAGCCATTGAGGACCATGTCGTAGCCCTTGGCGACGCATTTTTCAGGGGCCGTGACCATCCAGTCTTCGTGCCCGTCCTTGGGTGCGGTAAAGGGATGGTGAACAGCGGTCCAGCGGTCGTCTTCCTCGTCGTACTCAAACATCGGGAAATCGACCACCCACATGGGCGCCCAACGGTTTTCAAACAAGCCCGATTTGCGACCGAAATCGCTGTGACCAATCTTGACTCGCAAAGCGCCGATGGCGTCGTTGACGATCTTGGCCTTGTCGGCACCAAAAAACAAAATGTCGCCGTTGGCCGCACCGGTGCGCTGCACGATGGCGGCAATGGCGGCATCGTGCAGGTTTTTCACAATCGGGGACTGCAAACCATCGCGTCCTGCCGAGACATCGTTGACCTTGATCCAGGCCAGGCCCTTGGCCCCATAGATTTTCACAAAATCAGTGAATCCATCGATATCGCCACGGCTGAGCTCTGCGCCACCGGGCACGCGCAAGGCGACCACCCGGCCTCCCTTGGTGGTGGCGGGAACAGAGAACACCTTGAAGTCCACATCGTGCATGACGTCGGTGAGTTCAGTGAACTCTAACTTGACACGCAGATCAGGCTTGTCCGAACCATACAGACGCATGGCCTCGGCATAAGGCATGACCGGAAACTCGCCCAAATCGATGCCCAACACTTTGTCAAACACATGTTTGATCATGCCCTGGAACATGTCGCGGATGTCTTGCTCGGTCAGAAACGAGGTCTCGATATCAATCTGGGTGAATTCGGGCTGACGGTCCGCACGCAAGTCTTCGTCGCGGAAGCACTTGGTGATTTGGTAGTAGCGATCAAAGCCAGCCACCATCAACAATTGCTTGAACAACTGCGGTGATTGCGGCAGAGCAAAAAAGTGTCCGTCGTGGACACGGCTGGGCACCAAGTAGTCACGCGCACCCTCGGGGGTGCTCTTGGTCAGCATCGGCGTTTCAATATCCACAAAGCCGTGCTCGTCCAGATACTTGCGCACCTCCATGGCCACTTTGTAGCGCAGCATCAGGTTGTTTTGCATATAGGGACGACGCAAATCGAGCACCCGATGGGTCAGACGCGTGGTCTCAGACAGGTTTTCGTCGTCGAGCAGAAATGGGGGAGTCACCGAAGGATTCAGCACGGTGAGCTCGTGGCACAAAATCTCGATCTTGCCACTGCGCAACTGTTCGTTGGTGGTGCCTTCGGGGCGCTCACGCACGACCCCCTTGATCTGAATACAAAACTCGTTGCGTAAACCTTCGGCGGCCTTGAACATTTCGGGGCGATCAGGGTCACACACCACCTGCACATAGCCTTCGCGGTCACGCACATCGACAAAGATCACGCCACCGTGATCGCGTCGACGGTTGACCCAGCCGCACAGTTGGACGGTTTGACCCATCAGGGCTTCGGTCACCAGACCGCAGTAATGTGTTCTCATGGACATCGGTGATTCTCGTTCTATCGGGATAAATTCCCGATTCAAGTGGGGTTATGGGTCTCGGTCAGGGCGGCCACCCGGTCGTCAGGCACGACCGCCCCCATGGAAATGATGTAGGTCAAGGCTTGGTCCACACTCATGTTCAAAGGACGGACGTCGGCCTTGGGGACGATCACAAAATAACCACCCGTCGGGTTGGGTGTGGTCGGGACATAGACGCTGATGTGCTCGCCTTCGAGCCACTGCGCGACTTCTCCTTCGGGTGCGCCTGTCTGAAAAGCGATGGTCCAGCACCCTGCTCTGGGGAATTGGATCAGCAAAGCCTGGCGAAAGGCATTGCCATTGCTGGAGAAAAGGGTGTTCGAGACTTTTTTGACGCTGGTGTAGATCGATTTGACGATGGGTATATTGGTGAACAGTCGATCCCATTGTTTGACCCACCAGCGGCCCGTCACATTCGACACAAAAGCGCCGGTGGCCAGCAACAGGACGAACATCATGGCCACGCCCAGACCATGGTAGGTCGTCAGGGTGTCGATCATATTGTTGCCGCCCGGCACCAAGGCCGTGACGGCGCCCAACAAACCGGCAAACACCCCATCGAGCACGCCATACAGCCAGGTCAAAACCCAAACCGTGATGGCCAGCGGCAACCAGACCAGCAGGCCGGCGATCAAGTACTTTTTGAAATGCATGGGGTGGCGTCTTAATGGCAGGCGCAAGAGGCGCCACAGCCCCCAATTGCACTGGACTCACCGCTGCTGGCGCTTGCAGTGGCGGTAGCGGTGGCGGTGCTGGAAGTACTGGTGGTCTCGGCAGGCTTGGTATCGGCTTGATCGCCTGTGCTGGGGCTGGTCGCGGTCGCGTTCGAGCCACCTCGGAAGTCGGTCACGTACCAACCTGAACCCTTGAGCTGAAAGCCAGCCGCCGTCAGTTGTTTGACAAAGCTGGGCTGGCCACAGGCGGGGCAATCGCGCAAGGGGGCATCTGAAATTTTTTGCAACATGTCCTTGGCATGGCCACAGGACTCACACTTGTAGGCGTAAATGGGCATGATGGACCTCAAGGAATGGTGGGTAACCCGCCATTATAAGTCGCCCACAGGGCCCGCGGAGTGGCCCTGACGGCGCCGGGGAAAGGCTGCTTAAACCGCTACGGGGGGCTTACGACAAAGCGACCCGGTGGTGGCTACCGCGCCTGTCGGAGATGGCTTGCGGCCCCAAAGAACCGATCAACATGCCCCCGATTGAAGCCAGCAAGCCGGCCAGCTGGGCGGGAAATTCTTCTCCCGCCGGGGTGGCCACAAACAGCAACCACGACAACAGCCCCAGGACCATGGCAAAAATGGCTCCCTGGGTGGTCGCCCGGGCCCAAAACAAGCCAGCGGCCAAGGGCACAAAGGCCCCGACCAGCGTCACCTGATAGGCACCCGAGACGAGCTCATAAATCGAGGTGCCTTGCATCCAAATGGCGTAGCTCAGCACCATGGCACTGAAGACCAACACCGTGATGCGCATCGCGCGCAGCCCCTGCTGATCGGACAAATGGGGGCGGAATTGACGCCAGATGTTTTCGGTAAAGGTCACGCTGGGTGCGAGCAAGGTGGCCGAAGCACAAGACTTGATGGCCGAGAGCAAGGCGCCAAAAAACAGCACCTGCATGAAAAAAGGCATTTGCTCGATGACCAGAGTGGGCAGCACTTTCTGCGGGTCCTCGGCAATTAATGCGCTCGCCCGCTCGGGCATGATGATCAAGGCGCTGACGACCAAAAACATGGGCACAAAGGCAAACAAGATGTAGCACACCCCACCAATCACTGGGCCACGGGTGGCGGCTTGCAGGTTGTTGGCCGACATGACGCGCTGAAAGACATCTTGCTGCGGGATGGAACCCAACATCATGGTCAAAGCCGCCGCCAGAAAAAAGGCGATCTCCTTGAAGCCCGGCTCAGGCCAGAAATTGAACATGTTTTGGCTCAGGGCGTAGTCGATCACCTTGTCAGCGCCACCGGCCTGTTGTCCGGCAAATACCGCCAACACCGACAAGCCGACCACCAAAATGATCATCTGAATGAAATCGGTCACCGCCACCGACCACATGCCGCCAAACAAGGTATAGGCCAGTATCGAGACCACACCTATGACCATGCCCCATTGCACACTGATGGCCTCGGCAGATAGCATATGAAACACCAGGCCCAAGGCCGTGACTTGGGCTGAGACCCAGCCCAAATAGCTGACCATGATGATGATCGAGCAGACCACCTCGACCTGACGACCATAACGCTCACGGTAGTAATCGGCAATGGTCAGCAAGGTCATGCGATAGAGTTTGGCCGCAAACAACAAACCCACCAGGATCAGACAAGTACCCGCCCCAAACGGGTCTTCGACCACCCCGCCCAGACCCGACTGCACAAATTTGGCTGGTATGCCCAGCACCGTTTCGGATCCAAACCAAGTGGCAAAGGTGGTGGTCACGATCATCGCCAGCGGCAAGTGTCGCCCGGCAATGGCGAAGTCGGCCGAGTTCTTGACCCGCCGTGACGCCCAAAGCCCGATGGCGATGGTGATCAACAGGTAAAAAATGACCAAAGCAAGCAGCATGGGCACTCCAAAAAATCAGTAATACGATGAAGAGTGAATCAAAACCTGCAACACGATCAAGCTGGCGACAAAGCCCAAGCCCAAATAGATCAAGATGCGCAGCAAAGCGTTGGTGCGGCGTTGCTCTAACATCAACTGCTCCATCAGATCACGCTCACCCGAGCTTTGTCCGCGTAATCGCTCGTGAATCAAGCGCGGCAATTGCGGCAACACTTTGGCGTAATACGGGGCTTGGTTGCGCAACTCTTGCCACAATCTTTTGGGCCCGACCTGCTCCATCATCCATTTTTCAAGGAAAGGCTTGGCGGTGCTCCACAAGTCCAAGTCAGGGTCAAGTTGACGCCCCAAGCCCTCGATATTGAGCAAGGTCTTTTGCAACAACACCAGTTGCGGTTGAATCTCGACATGGAAGCGGCGCGAGGTCTGAAATAGACGCATCAGCACCATGCCGAGTGAAATTTCTTTCAAGGGCCGATCGAAGTACGGCTCGCAAACCGCCCGGATGGCGGCTTCGAGTTCATCGACGCGGGTTTGGGCCGGCACCCAGCCCGACTCGATGTGCAACTCGGCCACCCGCTTGTAGTCACGCCGAAAAAACGCCGTGAAGTTCTGCGCCAGATACTCTTTGTCGTACTCGGTCAGAGTGCCCACTATGCCAAAGTCGAGCGAGACATAACGGCCAAAAGTGGCCGGGTCGATGCTGACCTGAATGTTGCCTGGATGCATGTCGGCGTGGAAGAAGCCGTCACGAAATACCTGGGTGAAGAAAATCGTCACCCCATCGCGCGCCAGTTTGGGAATATCAACGCCAGCTTCGCGCAGGCGTTCGATTTGGCTGATCGGAATGCCGCTCATGCGCTCCATGACGATGACATCGGTGTGGCAGTGATCCCAAAACATTTCAGGAATCAGCACCAAATCCAGGCCCTCCATATTGCGACGCAGTTGCGCCGCATTGGCCGCTTCGCGCACCAAATCGAGTTCATCGTGCAGATATTTATCGAACTCGGCGACCACTTCGCGCGGTTTAAGTCGGCGCCCATCGGCAGACAAGCGCTCGAGCCACTGGGCCATCAGTCGCATCAGCGCCAGGTCTTTGTCGATGACCGACAGCATATTGGGGCGCAGCACCTTCACGGCCACAGGCCTGGGGGGTGCATCTGCCAGCGCCAAAGTGGCGAAATGAACCTGAGCGATGGACGCGCTGGCCACGGGTTCGCGCTCGAATTTAATAAAGATTTCGTCCACTGGCCGCCCAAAAGATCGCTCGATGGTGGCAATCGCCACCTCAGACGGGAATGGCGGAACCCGGTCTTGCAACTTGGCCAGTTCGTCGGCCACGTCGGGCGGCAACAGGTCGCGCCGGGTGGACAGCACCTGACCAAATTTGACAAAAATCGGGCCCAAATGCTCCAGCGCCATGCGCAAGCGCTGGCCACGCGGCTCGCTCAGGTTGCGGCCCCAGCCCAGCAGGCGCGACAGCAGATGCAGGCCCGGGTGGTTGATACCCTGCAAGACCATTTGGTCCAGCCCAAAACGAAAAACCACCCACAAAATATAGATGGTTCTGAACAGCCGCTTCATGCTGGCGTTCCAGATGCGCCCGTCGAGTGCGAGGGGCGGGTCTTGGCGTACTGGCGCAAACCGTCCAACAGGCGCTGACCCAACTGGAACAAAAACCGGGCCTGCGCATCTCCCACCAGTCGAGCCAAATCTTCTTCGGGGTTCCAGCGCACATGGTCAACCAGCCAGTTCACCTCGGCTGCCAGTTGCACATCGCCCTCGATGCGCAAAGGCGGGCGCTCGCCACGTAGCCACATACTGCCCAAGGTCAGCGGTGACACTGAGCCCAAATCCAGTACCAAATCGGCGGCCTGATCGACTGAACGCACCTCCAACAGGCCCGCTGGGGTGAAGGCCCAACCCCAGCTGCGCCCCATCCAGCGCAATTGCAGGGTGCGCCCGGCCAGTCGACGTGTTCGGGGCAAGGCATGTTCGGCCTGGTTCAAGACATGGTTGAGCCAAAGCACGGATTTGAGCTGTGCTTCTTGCAGCAGCCACTCGGGGGGCTGAGCCGACTCCACGGCCTGGGTCAACCAGGCCGGCGGTGGGGGAAGAAAAGATGCGGGCATACCGAGATTGTAGGGCTGGCCCGCAGCCCACGTGGATGGAGTGCCCCCAAACAGGGGCCAGTTTGTTTACTGCAGCGCTTGTACGCCCGCCACCAACCAGCCGTCGCCGCCAGCCTTGGTGCGGGTCATGTTCCAGACCTCGCGGAACGGGCTCGGGCCACTGGAGACGTCTTCACGGATCAAACCCGAAAACTCGACACTGGCCATGAAGCCCGAGCCCAAGTCCTCGATGCCCAGCAACTGGGCCTCCAGCATGACAACCTCGGTCTTGTTGGGTTGTCCGCCCGATTGCGCCTCGCGCTCGGCCAGTTGCTGACGGATTTCGCCGATCATTTCATCGGTCATCATGTCACGCAGACCCTCGATGTCCGAGCGGTCCCAAGCGTCTTGCAAAGCCACGAAGTTCGCTTTGGCGGCCGCGACGAAGCCAGCCACATCGAAGTCGGCCGGGATGGTCCAGTTCTGGCCGCCGCCGATCAGGCTCGAGCCGATGCGGGTGCCAGCGCGGGTGGGGGTGGCCGGCTCAAAGTGAGCGGGGCCTTCCCAGGGGCGGGCCGAGGCGTCATTGCCGACATTTTGGGGGTTGTACTGTGGCACGCTGGAGGTCGATTCGGCACCCGCGCCTTGAAATGCATAGGGCGAGGTGTTCTCGGTGGAGGTGCGGCGACGCAGGAAGTAGCCGACCACGACCATGATCAGCAGGGCCAACAAGCCAAACATCAAGATTTGACCAAAAGCCTCGCCAAAGCCCAGGCTGTGCGCCAACCAGGCCAAGCCCAAACCAGCGGCCAAGCCGCCCAACATCGCGCCCCAGGGCTTGCTCTGCGAACTCGCGGCAGCCGCAGCGGGGGCCGCTGCAGGAGCGGGTTGCGCGGCGGGCGCAGGCTGCGCCTGTGCCGGCGTCGGTGTGGCCGTGTTTTGCGCCGGTGTCGCTGGGGCAGGGCGAGCCGCCTCGCGTTGCGTGACATTCGAGGACTGACGGCCCACCGATTGACCGCCGCCCAGTCGCTTCGAGGCCTCGGCCTGCAAACTGGACAAAGACATGATCAATGCCAAAGAAATCGAAAACAGACGGGTTTTCATCGTGACTCCTGCCAACGTGTGCTTAGACCTTAATTCCAACATGAAGCGCGACCACGCCGGCGCTCAGGTTGTGAATGTCCACATGCGAAAAGCCATTGTTATGCATAAGGTCTTTCAGAGCCTGTTGATCTGGATGCATGCGGATCGACTCGGCCAGATAGCGGTAACTGTCTTCGTCACGTGCTACCCAGCGCCCCAACAAGGGCAATACCTTGAAGGAGTAAATATCGTAGGCTTTTTCCAGCGGCTTGGCCACCTTGGAAAACTCTAATACCAGCAACTTTCCGCCTGGACGCAACACTCGGGCCATTTCCCGCAGCGCCTGGTCTTTGTGGGTCATGTTGCGCAAGCCAAAAGCCACGCTGACCCGATCAAAATGGGCATCGGGAAAGGGCAGCTTTTCGGCATCGCAAACCACCGTGGGCAACACCTGGCCTCGGTTGAGCAATCGGTCGCGACCCACCCGCAACATGGCTTCGTTGATGTCGGTGTGCACCACCAAGCCGGACGGGCCGACTTTTTCAGCAAATGCACTGGCCAAGTCGCCCGTGCCACCGGCAATGTCCAATACCCGATGGCCCGCCTTCAAATCGGCGACCATGACGGTGTAGAACTTCCAGGCCCGATGCAGACCCAGCGACATCAGGTCGTTCATCAGGTCGTAGCGGGTGGCCACCGAGTCGAACACGCCACGCACATGGCGCGCCTTGTCGCGTTCATCGACCGTCTTGTATCCGAAGTGGGTTTGGCTCATGACTTCATTGTAGGCAGGTAAACCTAGTGATGATGGCCGCAAGCGCCCGTCGAGGCGACAGGCATCGGGGCGTCGCGATCGACGCCCGCCTCTTGCAGACGGCGCTCGTAGTCAGCCCACAGTTGATCATGCTGGGTGGCCAAAAAATACAAATAGGTCCAGGAAAAAATCCCGCTGTCATGGCCATCGCTGAAGGTGGGCTTGATGCCGTAATTGCCCACGGGTTCAAGGTCTACCAACCCCACCTCGCGCTTGCCTGTTTGCAACACCTCTTGTCCAGGCCCATGACCCTGCACTTCGGCCGACGGGCTGCAAACCCGCATCAGCTCAAAAGGAATGCGGTGGCGTTCGCCATTGGCGAACAAAATTTCCAGCACTTTCGAAGACTGGTGGACCGTTAAGTCCTGCGGGGGTGGGGTTTCGTTGCTCATGAGGTTCAGACCAATACACGTTCGATGCCACCTTGATTGGCAGCTTGGACATATTCGGGCATCCAGTTCTCGCCCAAGATGTGGCGAGCCATTTCGACCACGATGTAATCGGCCTCGAGCAAGCCATTGTTCAAGTCATTGCCATAGCGCGACAAGCCTTGCAAACAACTCGGGCAACTGGTCAAGACCTTGAGGTTTCCCTGCGCCTGACCCGAGACCTCGCGCAAGGCCGCTTCGCCTTTGCGAATTTCCTGCTCTTTGCGGTACCTGACCTGGGTGGCAATGTCGGGGCGTGTGACGCCCAAAGTACCCGATTCACCGCAACAGCGCTCGCTTTTAACGACCGGCACGCCCAACAAGGACTTGACCGTTTTCATGGGGTCTTGCTTGATCGGGCTGTGGCAGGGGTCGTGGTAGAGATAGCCAGCGGCTTGCGCCTGCGACAAGGTGATGCCTTTTTCCAGCAAGAACTCGTGGATGTCAATGATGCGGCTGCCCGGGAAAATTTCCTCAAAGCGATAGCCTTGCAACTGGTCGTAGCAGGTGCCGCAACTGACGACCACGGTTTTGATGTCGAGGTAATTC
This sequence comes from uncultured Bordetella sp., assembly GCA_964390775.1. Classification (GTDB taxonomy): domain Bacteria; phylum Pseudomonadota; class Gammaproteobacteria; order Burkholderiales; family Burkholderiaceae_C; genus Limnohabitans. The sequence continues at coordinate 3,872 of CAYMJT010000056.1, read as the reverse complement.
AGGGTGTTGGCGACGCGGTGGAATAAGACACGGTTGTCGGTGATGATTTTTTCCGCCCGATCAAACTGACCCGAACCGCGTTGCGGATAACCACAGCACAAATAACCTGGCGGCAGCACGGTCTGAACGCCCGCGTGCCAGAGCATGGCCTGGGTGGCCAAGCCCACCTGACTGAAAAGTCGCTCAGAGCCGCAACCCGGGAAATAAAACACCGCCTCGGCGTCGACCGAGGTACTCATGGGGTTGCGGATGATGGGGACGTAGTGTTTGTCCTCAATATCGAGCAGGGCGCGGGCGGTTTTATTGGGTAAATTACCCGGCATTTTCTTGTTGACGAAATGAATCACCTGCTCTTTCAGCGGCGGTGTGCCTACCGAGGCCGGTGGGGCGCTGGTTTGTCGGCGGGCCAACACGGCAAACGCATCGTGCGCCATGCGTTGCAACTTCATGCCGACATCGACCATCAGGGTGCGGGCCAACTTGACTGTCTCGGGTCGGGTGGCGTTGAGCATGAGCATGGCGGCGGCATTGCCCGGGCGAAAGCTCTTTTGCCCCATCTTGCGCAACAAATTACGCATGTTCATCGACACATCGCCAAAGTCGATGTTGACCGGACACGGGGTCAAACACTTGTGGCAAACGGTACAGTGGTCGGCCACGTCTTCGAACTCTTGCCAGTGCTTGATCGACACGCCACGACGGGTCTGCTCTTCGTACAAAAAGGCTTCGACCAACAGTGAAGTGGCCAGAATTTTGTTGCGCGGGCTATACAGGAGGTTGGCTCGTGGCACGTGTGTGGCACACACTGGCTTGCATTTGCCGCAGCGCAGACAATTCTTGACGCTGTCGGCAATGGCCCCAATGTCGGACTGCTGCATGATCAGCGATTCGTGCCCCATCAGGCCAAAGCTGGGGGTGTAGGCATCAGACAGGTCGGCCGAACGCGCGCCACTCGCCGTGGCCTCGCGCAAAAGCTTGCCCCGGTTGAAGTGCCCCTGGGGGTCCACCTGCTGCTTGTACTGGGCAAAGGGCGCCAGTTCTTCGTCGGTCAAGTAGTCGAGTTTGGTGATGCCGATGCCGTGCTCACCCGAAATGACACCATCGAGCGAACGCGCCAACGCCATGATGCGACCCACCGCCTCGTGCGCGGTTTGCAGCATGTTGTAGTCGTCGCTGTTGACGGGAATGTTGGTGTGCACATTGCCGTCGCCAGCGTGGGCATGCAGGGCCACCCAGACGCGACCCTTGAGGACGCGGCGGTGGATTTCGGTACATTCGTCCAAAATGGGCTGGAACACCTGGCCCGTAAAAATGTTTTCCAATTCGGCCCGAATTTGGGTTTTCCAGCTCGCGCGCAGTTCGTGCGACTGCAGGCGTGCAAACAAAGTCTCGCAGTCATTGAGCCAGCTTTGCCACATGCCCCGAACCTGGGCAATCAGAGCACGGGCTTGAGCGACCCGCTCTTCCAATTGCTCGGGACTGGCCAAGGCGTCGATGTCATCGGCCTTGCCCAGGGGTAGGTTACCCCGCTCAAAAAAGCGATCCAGCTCGTCGCACAGCTTCAATTTGTTGCGCAGCGAAAGTTCGATGTTGATGCGCTCGATGCCGTCGGTGTACTCGGCCATGCGCGGCAAGGGAATCACCACGTCTTCATTGATTTTGAAGGCGTTGGTGTGGCGGCTGATGGCGGCTGTGCGCTTGCGATCGAGCCAAAATTTCTTGCGCGCCTCGGGGTTGATGGCAACAAACCCTTCGCCACTTCGCAAATTGGCAAGTCGAACCACCTCGGAAGTGGCGCGCGCCACGGCGTCGGGATCGTCGCCGGCGATATCACCCACCAAGACCATCTTGGGCAAGCCACCGCGCTTGGACTTGGTGCTGTAACCCACCGCACGCAAGTAACGGTCGTCCAAGTGTTCGAGGCCAGCCAGCACAGTGCCAGTGCGTTTTTGCTCGGCAAACATGAACGATTTGATCTCGACAATGCTGGGCACGGCGTCGCGGGCATGGCCAAAAAATTCGAGACATACCGTGCGGGTGTGCTCGGGCATGCGGTGCAAGACCCAACGCGCACTGGTGATCAGACCGTCACAACCCTCTTTTTGGACACCTGGCAATCCACTGAGAAATTTGTCGGTGACGTCTTTGCCCAGACCTTCCTTGCGAAACCGCTGTCCAGGAATATTCAGGGTCTCGGTTCGCTCGAGGGTCACCCCGTCGGCCTTGAAGTAACGGAGCTCGAACACGACCTGTTGGGCGTCATGGATCTTGCCCAGGTTGTGGCCCACGCGCACCACTTCCAGCCACTTGGCGTCAGGGGTCACCATGCGCCAGCTGACCAGGTTGTCCAGAGCCGTGCCCCAAAGCACGGCTTTTTTGCCGCCTGCGTTCATGGCGATATTGCCGCCGATGCACGAGGCTTCGGCCGAGGTCGGGTCGACAGCAAAGACCAGCCCAGCGGCGTCAGCAGCGTCGGCCACGCGTTGTGTCACCACACCTGCTTCGGTGCGGATGGTGGGAACTTCGACGTCCAAACCTGGCAAGCGCAGCATTTCCACCGCGCCCATGGCCTCGAGCTTTTCGGTGTTGATCACCACGCTGTTCCAGACCAGCGGAATTGCGCCGCCGGTGTAACCGGTGCCGCCGCCTCGGGGAATGATGGTCAAGCCCAACTCGATGCAGGCCTGCACCAGGGCAGGCATTTCGGCTTCAGAGTCGGGGCACAAGACCAAAAAGGGGTATTCGATGCGCCAGTCTGTGGCGTCGGTCACATGCGAGACCCGCGACAGGGCATCGAATTTGATGTTGTCGCTGGCCGTGTGGCGTCGCAACACCCGCAGCGCTTTTTTGCGCAAGGCTGCCACGGTGCTGAATTGAGCATCAAAACGCGCGACGGCCTGGCGGGCCGCGTCGAGCAACTCGCCCACCCAGCGATCGCGCTCTGGGTCTTCTTGAGGCACGCGACGGCGCTCGATTTCGCCCAAGCGGTGGTTCAAGGCGTCAACCAACTGGCCGCGCCGCTTGGGGTTATCGAGCAAGTCGTCTTGAAGATAGGGGTTGCGATCGACCACCCAGATATCGCCCAACACTTCGTACAGCATGCGGGCCGAACGGCCCGTGCGGCGCTCGGATCGCAGTTTTTCAAGCAGGGCCCATGGCGCAGGCCCCAACAAGCGCAGCACAATTTCACGATCTGAAAAAGAGGTGTAGTTGTAAGGGATCTCCCGCAAGCGAGCCCCTTCGTGGGTGCTGGCCATCCATTGTTTCAAGGTCGTCGGAGCGTTCATATCAAGGCTGGTTCAATGGGGGCTAAAAGAGGTTTTTTTGACACAAACCGTGTACGCCGTGGCCAAAACCAGCAGCAGCAAGCCATACCCGGCCATACTGCCGTCAGGCCAGCGCAAAACATGGGCGCTGACCCACTGCGTCAGAACACCGACGCCCAACAGGGTCAGGCCACTGGCCCAAGCACCCCAACGCAGCGCATGGGTGCGCCGACGCAAGGCGGTCCAGAGCAAGGCCAAAGCGACCAATCCCACCGAGGGACTCAGCCATTCCAGCCCCTGCAAAAGGGTAGTCGGTAATTCCACCCGAGCGATTTTATAATCTTGGCATGGCAGTCTGGGCATTGGGCTTAAATCACAACACGGCGCCGCTGGATATTCGCGGTAAGTTTGCCTTTGCCATGGAACAAATGGACGCCACCCTGGCCGAGTTGCGCCGTTGTGTACCGGGTAGCAGCGAAGCGACCATTTTGTCCACCTGCAACCGCACCGAGGTGTATTGTGCCGCCGACGAAGTGGCGGCCCAGCAGACTCTGGACTGGCTCGCCCGCTCGGGCGGTGTCACGGCCCAAGACCTCATGGCCCACA
>CAYMJT010000055.1:0-16165 GCA_964390775.1 uncultured Bordetella sp. | reverse complement strand
CAAAACACCTCGGCCCCCCAGGCATGGGCCAATTGAATGGCGGTCAGGCCTATGCCCGATGACCCACCGTGTACCAGAAAGCGCTCGCCTTTTTGCAGCCGGCCGCGCTCGAACACATTGGTCCAAACCGTGAAAAAATTCTCCGGCAAGGCGGCCGCCTGCAACAGATCAAAGCCTGTGGGGATGGGCAAAGCCTGACCCTCGGGCACGCAGCAATATTCGGCGTAGCCGCCACCGTTGGCCAGGGCGCACAAACGGTCTCCCAGTTTCCAGCGGGTCACCCCCGAGCCCAGGGCCACCACTTCGCCTGCGACCTCCAGCCCCATGATGGGTGAGGCACCCGGGGGCGGCGGATAGCGACCACTGCGCTGGATGCAATCGGGGCGATTGACCCCCGCATAAGCCACTTTGACCAAAACCTCGCCCGCAGCTGGGGTGGGCACAGGGCACTCTTTCACGGCAATGACCTCGGGACCGCCACCGGCACCGTGATCCATGAATTTCATTGTGGTGGGTAAACTCATGCGACTCTCTCAAGTTTTCAAATGCGACAGAATACACGACTGCCATTCAATCCCTGTCAAACTGGGCACAAGGCCCCATCATTCTTTCAGAAAGCAAGCCCATGAGTTTCAACCCCCAAAACCATCCGTGGGGCGCCTGGTCGCTCACCCCCGATCACAAGGCCGTCACCCGCGAGTGGGTGTTCGAATCGTTCGGACTGGCCATGGCTTTTGTGCAGCAAGTCGCCGAAGTGGCCCATGCCCAGGACCACCACCCCGAGATTCAAAACACCTACAACCGTGTGCGTCTGACCCTGAGCACGCACGACAGCGGCGGCTTGACCGAGCGCGATGCGCGCCTGGCCCAGGCCATTGATGCCCTCGCCCAGGCCCCGCGCACACTGTCCGGGCCTTCGGTTGCTGAGCAGGCGCGCTGTTTTGTGCCCTATCCCCATGTACTGGTCGAGCACCGTGGCAGTGGCCCGCTGGCAGGCTTGACTTTCGCTGCCAAAGACCTTTTTGATGTGGCGGGCTATCCGACTGGGGGAGGACAACCCTTCGTGCTGGCCCGCTCGGGCATCAAAACCCGCAACGCCGCCACGGTACAAAAACTGCTCGATGCCGGCGCCCGCTTTGTCGGCAAGGCTGTCACCGACGAGTTGGCGTTTTCGATGAATGGGCAGAACGCCCATTTTGGCAACCCCGTCAACGGGGCTGCCCCAGATCGCATCACCGGTGGGTCTTCCTCAGGCTCGGCTTCGGCGGTCTCGAACCGCCTATGCGACTTTGCGCTGGGCACCGACACGGGGGGGTCTGTGCGCGCCCCCGCCAACCACTGCGGTTTGTATGGCTTGCGCCCCACCCATGGCCGTGTCAGCCTGGAAGGCTCACTTGACCTCTCGCCCTCGTTTGACACTTGCAGCTGGTTCAGCCGCGATATCGACACCTATGCCCGAGTGGCCGATGTCTTGTTGGGTGCCGACGAAAAACCCCTGCCCGCCAAGCCGCGTCTATGGATGCCGACGGAAATCTGGGCCTTGCTCAGCCCCGAGGTGCGGAGTGCCTTGCAACCCGCGATGGACCTGATCACCCGAACCCATGGCGCAGCCCAGGCGTTGGACGGTTTTTTTGGCGACTTTGACGAACTGTATTGGTCGTTTCGCTACATTCAGGGCCGCGAGGCCTGGGCCACCGACGGCGACTTGATCACCCGCTACCAACCCCCGCTGGGCCCGGGCGTCAAAGACCGCTTTGAGTGGTCGCGCAAAGTCACCGATGGACAGGTCAGCCAGGCCTGGGCCGTGCGTCAACGACTTACCGAAAAGTTGGAACAAGCGTTGGGAGACAACGGGGTCTTGATCATGCCGACCATGCCCGATGTGGCACCGCTGATCAGCCAGGCCGAATCAGAGCTGGAGAATTACCGCAACAACGCCATCCGCATGTTGTGCATCTCTGGTCTCAGCGGCCTGCCTCAACTCAGCATGCCCTTGGCCTCGCGTCTGGGAGCACCTTTGGGAATATCGTTGTTGGGCCCCAGAGGTCGCGACCGCAGCCTGGTCGCCATGGCGCAAGCCCTGAAATAACACCGCCTCGTTCGCGACGGTATGGCCCATGAGGGGCGGCGGGGGAGGCGGCGCGATGGATCATGGGGCCGAACAGCTCCCCTGTCTATCATTTGATAGAATAACGTCATGACTAGAGACGGCAAAACCCAGATCAGCAGCGACGGCCTGCGCTACAAGTCCCGTACCGGCGGCTCGCCCTTCGGAGAACGTGGACAAACCGGCGCCACCATGAGCTGCTTCAAGTGCGGCGTTCACAAGCCACGCGCCTATGGCTCCTACAAACGTCTGGCTGGCAGCCTGATGTTTGCCTGCTTCGACTGCTACCCGCCCAAGGACAAAGACGCCAAGGCGGGCGACAAGGCCGAAGCCAAGTCCTGAGCTTTTCCCCAAACTGATCCAACGATCAACGTCTGTGTCAGAGACTGGCGCAGAGTCAATCTTCGGGCTAAGATTGCGTGAGTTCCACCACGGAACGCATTGGAATCATTGCAATCAGGAGTTGACATGGCCAGTTGGAAAGACATTCGCGTACTGAGTCAAAAGGACATGGAAAAGCGCATTGCCCGCTTCTCCCAACTCAAAGGGTCAGATGGCGGCCTGCCCGACAGTCCTTTGCCCGAATGCAAAAGAACCCTCTACGCGGTGATTGGCTTTCAACCCCCCAAAAAGGCCAACCGTGCCACCACCTCTCCCGTCGGAGACAACGCCGCCACAATGCCGGCCATCGCCATCGCCGAGGGTTTCAACCTGGGTTATGCCAAAGCCAAACCAGGTTGTGGGCCACTGATGCACAACCATGACACCAACGAGACCTTCATCCCCATGAGCGGCACCTGGCGTTGCGAATGGAACGAAGGCAAAAAGAAACTGCATGCCGACCTCAAGCCCCTGGACGTGATTTCGTTTCCGCCCGGTGTGGCACGGCGCTTTATGAACGTCACCCGAGGTGAACCGAAAAAAGAACACATCCTGATGTTTGTGATCGGCGGTAATCAACCGCGCGCCGAATTCACCCCTCTGGCCATGCAGCGCTGCCGCGAGTTTGCCGAGCAACAAGCCCAGGCCCCGAAAGCCAAACCCCGCGCAGCGGCCAAAGCCAAGCCCAAAACCGCCGCCAAAACAGTCAAGACGGAGGCTCAAAAAACTGCCCGTCGAACGGCTCGAACCTGAAGCATCAAGGCATCCGATACCGATCGGCCACGGCCATAAAGGCATCGAGCTGCGGGTCGATGCCCGTTTCCTGCTGCAAGATCTCGGCCACCCTTGGGGCCCATTTTTGCGCCTGGGCCGCATCCAGAAACAGGCACCTGGAACGACGCGCCAGCACATCCTCGACATGCATGGCCCACTCAAAGCGGGCCGCGTAGCGCACCATGGCCTCTGTCAGGCCCAAACACAGCTGGGTGTCATGGCCCTCGATCCCGACCAAGCGATGTCGCTCTTCACCATACAAATGGGGGCCGGGCGGCAGGGTCAATGAGGTAGCCGCCGTATCGCCCGCCGCAGATGACTTGGCCTTGGGGGGCAGCCAAGCCCGATAAGGCAAGGTACCGATCTCGAAACAAGCTTGCAGAGTGTCTTCGGCCATGACCCGATAGGTGGTCCATTTGCCGCCCGTCACACTGACCATGCCATGGGGGTCAGGGACCACCGTGTGCTCCCGCGACAGGCTTTGGGTCGAATAGCGTGACGAATTGGCCACCAGGGGTCGCAAACCGGCCCACACGCTTTTGACATCACTGGGCAAGACCTTGAGGGCCAAAGCCTTGGACGCTTCGGTGAGCAAAAAATCAATTTCTGCTGGCAGGGGTTGGGGATGCAAGGGCAACTCCGAGCGCGGGGTGTCGGTGGTCCCAATCACGACCGAACCCAACCAAGGCAGCGCAAACAACACCCGACCGTCGCGGGTGCGGGGCACCAACAAAGCCCGCTTGGAGGGCAAAAACCGGGCGTCCACAACGAGGTGCACCCCTTGACTGGGTACGACCAAATGACTGGGTGTATCGGGCTGTGCCGCCGTGCGCAAGGCATCGACCCACACCCCAGTGGCATTGACCAGGGCATCGGCTTGGACACTGGATTCATGGCCCGAGATCTGATCGCGGACTTGCAAAACAAAACGGGGCGAATTCGCTATCTTGGAACGCTCGACCCCAATCACCTTGGCATGGTTCACAGGGACCCCACCCAAAGACGCCAGGGACTGGGCCAAAAACAAGGCATAACGGGCATCTTCGAACTGGCCATCCCAATACTCGATGCCCCCGACCAGGCCGGCCTCGGACACACCCGGCAAAGCCTCCAGGGTTTGCCTCCGATTCAAAAACCGGGTTGCACCCAGCGCGTGATCTCCCGATAAGTGGTCATAGCCTTTCAGGGCCAGGCCATAGAACGGCAGTTGCCAGCTTCGATAGACGGGCAATACAAAGGCCAAGGCTTGAGCCAGATGCGGGGCCATGCCCATCAGGGCCGAACGTTCGTGCAAGGCCTCGCGCACCAGGCGCAAATTACCCTGGGCCAAATAACGCACCCCGCCATGCAGCAGTTTGGTCGAGCGCGACGACGTTGCGCTGGCGAAATCATGGGCCTCGAGTAAAAGCACCGAAAAACCGCGCTGGGCCGCGTGCAAGGCCACCCCCAAGCCGGTCGCTCCGCCACCGACGACAGCCAGGTCAAAGCGGGGGGCGGGATTTGACTGGGACAACCAAGCGGGACGGTTCATGCCTAGCGATGGAGTGAGTACCGCCCATTTTCACTTCATTCTTTAGTATTTGTTTTGGCGCTTACCCTGATGAGCCCTGCACCAATCTGCACTATCTTTGGGGCGACGCCATTCACCAGGGAGATCAAACCCATGGCACACCTGTTGGCCCTCGATCAGGGCACCACCAGCTCACGCAGCTTGGTCTTTGGCCCCAACGGCGAAATCAAGGCCTTGGCGCAAAAAGAGTTTCGACAGATCTACCCCCAGCCAGGCTGGGTTGAGCATGACCCGCAGGAGATTTGGCAGTCTCAGCTCGACACCCTGCGCCAAGCCCTGCAGGCATCGGGCCTCGGGGCTGAAGCCATTCGGTCGATGGGCATCACCAATCAGCGAGAAACGACCATGGTCTGGCACCGCCAGAGCGGGCGCCCCATCTACAACGCCATCGTTTGGCAAGACCGACGCACCGAACCCATCTGTGCCCAACTGCGCGAGCAAGGCCATGAAGAACGGGTCCAGGCCCGCACCGGCTTGCGCCTTGACCCTTATTTCTCGGGCACCAAAGTGAGGTGGATCCTGGACCATGTGCCGCAAGCGCGCGAAATGGCGCAGCGTGGTGAATTGGCCTTTGGCACCGTGGACAGCTGGTTGATCTACCAGCTCAGCGCTCACACGCGTCACGTGACCGATGTCAGCAATGCCTCCCGCACCCTGCTGTTTGACATCCATCGCAACCGTTGGGACGAAGAGTTGCTGGCCATGTTTGACATTCCTGCCTCGGTGTTGCCCGAAGTATTACCTTCGTGCGCCGACTTTGGCCACACCCACCCCGATGTCTTGGGTCATGCCATTGCCATTGGCGGCGTGGCGGGTGACCAGCAGAGTGCCCTGTTGGGCCAGGCCTGTCTGCAACCGGGCATGGCCAAAAACACCTACGGCACGGGTTGCTTTATGTTGATGCACACAGGTGCGCAATGTCACACCAGCCACAACGGCCTCATCAGCACCTCGGCAGCACAGTTGGGCGCTCAGGCCCAATTCGCCCTGGAGGGCAGTGTGTTCATCGGCGGGGCCGTGGTGCAGTGGTTACGCGACGGCCTCCAGATCATCGAATCCAGCCAACAGATCGAGGCACTGGCGCGCAGCGTGCCCGATGCCGATGGGGTGGTTTTTGTGCCGGCCCTGACAGGACTGGGGGCGCCCTACTGGGATGCCCAAGCCCGAGGCATGATCGCAGGCCTGAGCCGAGGCAGCCATGCGGGCCACATTGCCCGTGCCGCGCTCGATGGCATCGCCTTTCAAAGCGCTGCGCTGCTGCAATGCATGAACAAAGACGCCGTCTCGAATGGCGGCGTGGCGGTGCGCGAATTGCGGGTCGATGGCGGCGCCTCGCGCAACGACCTGCTGATGCAAACGCAGGCCGATTTGTTGGGCATCCCTGTCATTCGGCCCTGGGTGACCGAGACGACCGCTCTGGGGGCATCTTATCTGGCCGGTCTATCGTGCGGCGTCTACGCCAGCCCCGACGAGTTGCGCTCGCACTGGCGGGCCGAGAAAACCTTTGTGCCCCAAATCAGCGCCGATCAAGCCCAGTCGCGCATGCACGCCTGGGAACAAGCGGTGCGCCAGGCCCGAGGCCAGGGTCACCTCACTTCATAAACCCCCAGCTTGCGGTGCAGGGGGGACTCGTCGGCAATAAAAACAAAGCTGGCCTGGTCTGGGTGTTGGTTGCGCAAGGTGACGGCTTCGTATCCTGGTGCGCAAGCGGTGTCGGCTTCGATCAATTCGAAGGATGCCCCTTGGCAAGACATACCCACCGCCCCTTCTATCACATGAAACACCTGCGCCGGTGAACGCGCGGGCAGTTGCAGGGTTTGACCCGGACGCAGCATCAGGGCGTAAAAGCCCAGCACGTTTTCGACATCGGCACCCGTTTGCGGGTTCACATAGGTGATCTGTACACAGTCCTGACTCGGGTCATCGGCGGCCAATGCCAGCAAGGCCGCGCGAGCCTCAGCCCAGGGGTAGCGCAGCATGGGGTATTTTTTGTCACTGCGTTTGAACACGGGGGTGGGCAACATACCGCCATGCGCCAGACGTTGCTCTCCGTGTCCGGTGACGACCTCTTGTCGCGCCCCATTGACATGGTATGAGACCTCGGCGTAGTACATCAAGGGCAAATCCAATACATCGAGCCAGACCACCGGATCGTGGCCGTCATGACCGTGCTCGTGCCACAAACCGGTCGGCGTCAAAATCAGGTCGCCACGGTTCATCGGGCATTTTTCGCCGTCGACGGTGGTGTATGCGCCCTCGCCTTCGACAATCATGCGCACTGCGTTGGGGGTGTGGCGGTGCGAAGGCGCCCATTCACCGGGCAATAACAATTGCATGCCCAGATACATGGCTGCGCTGGCCTGCATCTTGTCCAGGCCATGGCCGGGGTTGGCCAACACCAGCACACGGCGCTCGGCTTTTTCAATCGGCGTCAACTCACCCGCACGCAATAACAAAGGCCGAATGGTTTGATACGGCCAATGGGTCGGTCGGGTCTGTCGGGTCGGGATCTTGGGCGGCAAGACGCCCCTCAAACTGGGCCACAGGGGCACCAGATTGTGCTGGCGCATTTCTTCCACATAGTCGACAGGCAAGTCTTCAAGTCGTCCGAGGTCATTCATTGGCGGTCTCCATAGCCAGCGGCTTGCAGGCAATTGTCCACATTCCAGCCATAAAGCCAATCCATGGCGTCATAAAAGCGCTCAGCCGTGCGACCGCGCCACAAATCATTGCGCACCCAGCGCTCGACGCCCTGGGCATGGTAGATGCGCCCCATCTCGCGACTGGACAAGACGATACGGGCCGTACGCCCCATGCGTGCCTTTTGATACATGTCCAGTGCTCGGGTCCAGTCCTGGTCGCAGACCCGCAGTGCCTCGCCCAATGTGACCGCGTCTTCCATGGCCATGCAGGCCCCCTGGGCCATGTACTGGGTCGTCGGGTGAGCAGCGTCACCCAGCAAAGTCACCCGTCCATAGGTCCAGCGTCCAATGGGTTCGCGATCGGCGGTGGCCCAACGGCGCCAGCTCTTGGGCAAATCGATCAGTTGGCGGGCCTTGGGGCAAATGCCTTGGAAATAGCTTTGAACCTCTTCCTTGCTGCCGTCGGTCACGCCCCACTCTTCTTGTTTTCGGCTGTGAAAAGTCACCACGACGTTGTATTGCTCGCCGCCACGCAGGGGGTAATGCACCAGATGGCAGTTGGGGCCGACCCAGATGCTGGCAGCGTTCCACTGCAAGTCGACCGGGAAATCTTTTTTCTCGACCACAGCCCGATAGACCACATGGCCGGTGACCCGCGCTGGGTCACCGACGAATTGCTCACGCACCACCGACTTCACACCGTCGGCGCCAATCAGGGCCTGCCCATGGTGACTGCGCCCCTTGTGGTCATGCACCGTCACGCCATTCGCGTCTTGTTCGATGCGAACCGCACGGGTGTCGGTCAGACACTCGATGCGACCGCTGGCCTGAGCGCCTTCGAGCAAGGACAAATGGACATCGGCACGGTGTATCACCGCGTAGGGGTTGCCGAAACGCTGTCTGAACGCCTCACCGGTCGGGATCTGGCCGACCTGGTATTCGTCGATGGCATCGTGCATCACCATATAGTCGGTGTAAACCGCCCGCGCGCGCGCCTGGGGTCCCACGCCCAAGGCATCAAACGCATGAAATGCGTTCGGGCCGAGCTGGATGCCTGCCCCAATTTCGCCCAGTTCGGGGGCTTGTTCCAGCACCTTGACCCGATATCCCTGTCGCACCAGGGCCAAGGCGGCCGCCAGGCCACCGATGCCACCACCGGCCACCAGGACGGGTTCGTTTTGATTTGCACTCATTGTGTCTCCTCGGCCTTCAATTAATAAGTGTGCTTATTATATGCCTGCAAATCAATTTGTCAACTAAGGGGAAACCCCCTCATTTTTGGGATAAATGTTCTCTGAAACGCTGGACCAGACTGTCGCTGGCCTTGATCAGCAAGCCCTGATCCGAACCGATGCCCACCATGGTGTAACCCCATTCGAGGTAGCGCTTGGCATCTTCTTCGACCACCGCCAAGATGCCTGGGGCCTTGCGGCAGGCCAGTACCGTATCGAGCACCTGACGAATGACTTTTTGCACCTCGGGGTGGTTCGAGTGGCCCATATGCCCCATACAGGCCGCCAAATCATTGGGGCCGACAAAAATGCCATCCACCCCTTCGACCTCGGCGATGGAGCGGGCATGCTCAACGCCAGGCAATGATTCAACCTGCAACATCAGGCACAACTGCTCGTGGGCATGCTGGGCATAGCCGTGCACCCGGCCCCAACGGTTACCCCGCTGTTGTCCAGCCACCCCGCGCCAGCCCCCCTGTGCCGGGTAGCGTGTGCTGGCAACGATCTCGCGCGCCATCTCGGCGCTCTCGACGTTGGCAAATACAAAACCCCGAACCCCCATGTCCAGGTAAAGCTTGACCAGATCTTTGTCAAACTTGTAAAGCCTCACCAGGGCTTCGGCGTGATAGGGGGCTATGGCCTGCAACTGCGTCAACACACTGCGCAAATCGTTGGGCGAGTGCTCCATGTCGAGCAAGATCCAGTCGTAGCCCGAACCGGCGACGATTTCGGCGCTGTAATGGTTGGACAAAGAACTCCACAGACCGATTTGAACTTTGCCCTGAGCCAGAGCTTGTTTGAATGTGTTGGGTTTGATTTCCATAATGCCCTCCAGAGAACCTCATTCTATGGAATCGGCGCGGCCTGTCTGCCGCTGCGGCGCGGCTTCAGTCATAGGGGCGACGCCACGCCTGCGAGGCCGCCAAGACCCGGGCCGGGTATTCGGGCTGGCCACGACTGCCGTTATAGCGCCCCAGGGCCAGAGCCAATTGGCCATTCTCACTGTTCAGATAATGGCGCAGAATCACGCAACCGTAGCGCAGGTTGCTGGAAGTACGCAGCAAGGCGCTGAGGTCGCCGTCGCCTATGGCCCGTACCCAAAACGGCATGATTTGCATATAACCCACCGCACCGGCGCTTGAGATGGCGTGCTTGCGAAACCCACTCTCCACTTCGATCAAGCCCAACACCAAAGACAAGCTCAGGCCTGCACGGCGGGCCTCGTACCAAATCGAACGCGACAACTCTTGACGCAAAACCTGCTCGGGCATCCAGCGGGTCAATCGGGCCTCGGTCTGCGCACACCAGGCCACAGCGTCTTGATCCAACGTCAAGTCAAGGCCACTGGCCCGCCAGCGCTCGCCCAGCACGGCCCGTATCGCATCGGCCAAATCGGCCTCCTGGGCAGCCGCCCAGATCGGCGTGGGTCGCCCCGCCAAGGCCAGAGCACTGGCCAAACCCAGGATCAGGCCATGCCGGCGATGATTCACACTTGTCGTTTTAAGAATACATTTCATACTGTAAATAGACATTGACAGTTGAGGTGTTTGGACCTAAAGTGAGTTGTAGAGTTGCCCATGGACCACCGTACCCGTTTCACCGCCACACTGCGTGAGGCCCTCCGAGGCTTTGTTGACGCAGAGAATTATCGCGAGCATTTCCCAGCTTCGCGGGTGTATCCGGCTTTCCAAACGCAGCAAATCGAAGAAATGGCCTTGGAATCGATCGAACTCGATGCCGGCCGCTTCCTGCGACACACTGAAAAGATGCTGCGCATGTGCATCGATGCCGAACAATTTCTGGTCGAAGCCATCACCGGTGCGGCCGTGGTGCTGGGCGACTGGTGGGCCAGCGACCGGGTCAATTACCGTTCGGTCGAGTTGGGCTCGGAGCGTCTGCTGGAACTGGTCTACGACATCGCCGATGAGCGTTTGCGCATGGGGCATGGTCCCAGCAAACCCCAAAAAATCGTCCTGTCGGTGCCCAGCCACAGTCGCCACACCCTGGGTTTGGCGGTGACGGGGGAGATTTTTCATTGGCATGGTTGGAATGTACTGGCCGGCCCGACCGTCCCGTACGAGGGTCTGCACGAGCTGGTGGGCGACGAGTGGGTCGATGTCTTGGGGTTGTCGGTGGCAGACGACCGGGACATGGATGGGATCCACGAAACGATCGAGCGCTGCCGCAGCACCAGTCGCAACCATCAATTGCGGGTGATGGTCGGGGGGCCGCAAGCCTTTTTGCGCCCCCACCTGGCGGCCGAACTGGGTGCCGATGGTTCATCGGTGCACGCCGGTCAAGCCCAAGCCATGGCACTGGCTTGGGTGCGCCAGATCCAGTCCGGCTGATCAGGGCTGCTTTTTGGGCGGTTCGCCTTGAGCCTGCTCTTGCTCTTCCAAGGGCTTAGGCTGTATGCGCGAGAGCTTGCGTACCAGCCAAGGCCGGTTTTCCAGCCATTCCCGCTCACGCGCCTCGGCCGCCTTGATTTTGCGCTGCCGCTCGGCCTCCTCGGCCTGTAAGCGGGCTTGTCTTTCAGCTTCTTCGCGGGCCTTTTGTTCGGCCATGGCCATCTTGAAGGCCTCGATCTTGGCGTTTTCTTCGGCCAAAGCCTTGTCTGCCGCGGCCTTGATAGCACGCGCGCGCGCCTGCTGGACGGCCACACTTTCGGCATGCACAGCCACCAGAGGCTCTCCCGCCAAGTGTTTGGCCAGGGCTTGCACCTCATTGAGTCGTGGCCCTTTGCCGCCCGGTGAAGTGTAGAAACCGTCACATCTGGTTTTGAGCCCGCCGATCACACAGTCGTGCCCCAGAGTCGGCGCCGAACCCCATGGTCTTTTGATTTGAAGAAAACGCTCGCACTGTTGTTCGCTGCGGGCCAATACTTTGTCCATCACGCTGGGCACTGGGTCTTGCAGGTCAAATCCCTCGGTGCGCATCGACTGAAGCTGAAGGGCATCTTTCAGACACTGAAGCAGCCTCGGTTCGCGCTCGACCCAAAATGCCTGCCATGCCGGTCCCAGGTCGGCGTGGCTCTGGCTCGCCATGAAACGGGTTTGTCCCATGACAGGACAGGGGTTGACCAATTCGTCTTTGGTGTTGCGGTAAAAGACCCCCCGCCACGACACCTGGGTGACTCCGCTTTGCTGCGGTGTCAGCACCAGCCAGGCCATGAAGTCTGGGGCACTGACCCGTTGCTGAATGGGTGGCCCGCCATTGATCCGAATTTCGACATTACACAGGGTTTCGGCATTGCGCACCTCGATGCCCACAGGCACACGGTTGGGCTGGCCGACCAGCAATCGGTATTGGCCCGCCCATGCGGTAGCTCCGGCCAGCAGCCAAAACAGAATTAGCATCACACGGGCTGTCGAGAAGCACTTTGACATGAAGGTATCCAAGGCCATGGGAGCCCAACACAAGGCTCCCCGTGAGTGTATCGACCCGAGAACAGATAAGTTAAGGAAGCTCTGTCAGCGCTGCCCTAGGCCGGCAACAGGAAGTCGCGACTGATGCGCCCCCCCAGTTCGTTGACCTGATCCAGAAATCGGGTCAAAAATGCATGCAAACCACTGGCCAAAATATCGGAAATATCGCCATATTTCAGTTCAGCCCGCAACCGGCCCGCCAATTTTTCAGTGGCGGCCGAGTCGGCATTGGCCACCAAGGCCAGATTGGCCACCACTTCGTTCATGCTGGCATGCAATGAGCGGGGCATATCCGGACGCAACACCAACAACTCGGCCACCCGCTCGGGACGAATCACATCGCGGTAGACGCGGCGATAAATCTCAAAACCTGAGACGCTGCGCAAAATGGCGCTCCAGTGATAAAAGTCGTACTCTTGGTCGCGCGCCTGAGCCAGACCCATGAAGTCACTGTCAATGGCGTGGAACTTCACATCCAGCAGACGAGCCGTGTTATCGGCCCGCTCCAGGAAAGTACCCAATCGCATGAAGTGCAAGGACTCGTCCATGAGCATGGTCCCTACGGTGACGCCGCGCGATAGATGCGAGCGGTATTTGACCCATTCAAAAAACTTCGTGGGGTCGCGTTCATGGTCACCCTGGGCCAAACGCTGCTGCAACTCCAGCCAGGTCTGGTTGTGGGTTTCCCATACTTCGGTGGTCAAAGTGCCGCGAACAGCGCGGGCGTTTTCGCGCGCGGCCTGCAAACACGACACGATCGACGAGGGGTTGTCGGCGTCGCTCACCATGAACTCCAACACCCCAGCGGCACGGATGTCGCCATACAAGGCCTCGTAAGCGGGCTGCAACTCGCTGATCGAGAGCAGACCACGCCAGCCCATCTCGTTGACCGCCGCCGATTGCGGCAACAGACCGGTCTGGACATTCACATCCAGCATACGGGCGGTGTTTTCGGCACGCTCGGTGTAGCGCGACATCCAGAACAAGTGATCGGCAGTGCGCGATAGCATGATCAGTTCTCCAACACCCAGGTGTCCTTGGTGCCCCCGCCTTGCGATGAGTTGACCACCAAAGAATCTTTTTTCAAGGCCACCCGGGTCAGCCCCCCGGGCACCATTTGCACGGTTTTGCCCGTCAGCACGAAGGGACGCAAATCAATGTGGCGCGGGGCGATGCCCTCTTCTACATAAGTCGGACAAGTCGACAAGGACAAGGTCGGCTGGGCGATGTAGCGCGCTGGGTCGGCCAACAAAGCCGTGCGAAACGCCTCGATCTCGGAACGGCTGGCGGCAGGACCGACCAACATGCCGTAGCCACCAGCCCCATGCACCTCTTTGACCACCAACTCAGACAAATGATCCAGGGTGTATTGCAAATCTTCGGGGTCGCGGCAAATGCGCGTGGGTACGTTGGCCAACAGCGGTTTTTCGCCCAGATAAAACTCGATCATCCGGGGTACATAGGGATAGATCGACTTGTCGTCGGCAATGCCCGTGCCTATGGCATTGCAAATATTCACATGCCCGGCCCGATACGCATTCAGCAGCCCGGCACAGCCCAAGGTGGATTGGGGCCGAAACACATTCGGATCCAAAAAATCGTCGTCAACACGCCGATAAATGACATCGACCCGCTTGGGGCCCTGGGTGGTGCGCATATAGACAAAATCGTCGCGCACAAACAGGTCTTGCCCCTCGACCAACTCCACCCCCATTTGTTGGGCCAAAAAGGCATGCTCAAAATAAGCGCTGTTGTACATGCCTGGGGTCAAGACGACCACCGTGGGCTCTGCGCTAGACATGGGGGCACTGGCGCGCAAGGTCTCGAGCAACAGATCGGGGTAATGGGCCACCGGCGAGACCGCATGCATGCTAAACAATTCGGGGAACAGTCGCATCATCATTTTGCGATCTTCCAACATATAGCTGACCCCGCTGGGCACCCTTAAATTGTCTTCCAGCACGTAATAACAAGCTTGACCTTGCTCGTCAGGGGCCCGCACGATGTCTATGCCGCTGATGTGAGAATAAACATCGCCTGGCACCGACAGGCCCTGCATCTGAGGCCGAAACTGAGCATTGCCCAAGACCATCTCGGAGGGCATCAAGCCAGCGCGCAAAATTTCCCGCTCGTGGTAGATGTCATGGATAAAACGGTTCAGTGCGGTAACCCGCTGCACCAGGCCTTGTTGCAGTTGCTGCCACTCTTGTGCCGGAATGATGCGCGGGATCAGGTCAAAAGGAATCAGTCGCTCGGTGCCGGCCCCGTCGGCGTCTTTGTCACCGTAAACGGCAAAGGTGATGCCCACCCGTCTAAAAACCATCTCGGCCTCTTGCTGCCGATCGGCCATGGTCTGATGCGATTGACGCGCCAACCACGCATGGTAGGAACGGTAATGCGCCCTAATGTCTCCATCAGCCCCGCTGCCCGTGTGCATTTCATCCAGCCTGATCATGTGTCCCTCTCACGGTCTCGCCCTGGTCAAGCTTTGCAATTTGAGTGCCAAGCTCGCCCCCTGATCATGGCACCATTTGGGTGCGGCAGCACCATGACGGCACCCGCAGACCCTGATGTCCATCAAAATTCACCACAATGGGGCTGTAGAACCCGACTCAGCACCCACAGGAATTTTGTCCTTCCCGCAAAATACACCTTCCCAATCGACACCCGTACCATGAATCCATCACAACCCCCATCCGGCTTCAAAAAGGGCTTGACCCAGTATGGCGACAGCGGTTTTTCGCTGTTTTTACGCAAAGCCTTCATCAAAGGCGCGGGTTATACCGACGATGCACTCGAGCGACCCGTGATCGGGATCGCCAGCACCGGCAGCGCCTACAACCCCTGCCACGGCAATATGCCCCAGTTGCTCGAAGCCGTGACGCGCGGCATCCAGTTAGCGGGTGGCTTGCCGATGCCGTTTCCCACGATATCGCTGCATGAGAGCTTTGCCTCGCCCACCAGCATGTTTTTGCGCAATCTGATGTCCATCGACACCGAAGAGATGTTGCGCGCCCAGCCCATGGATGCGGTGGTTCTGATTGGCGGCTGTGACAAAACCGTACCCGCTCAGTTGATGGGGGCTGCTTCGGCCAATTTGCCCGCCATTCAACTGATCACTGGCTCCATGTTGACGGGCTCACACCGCAGTCAACGGGTGGGGGCCTGTACCGATTGCCGCCGCTATTGGGCCATGTACCGCTCTGAGACCATCGATGGCGAAGAAATCGCCGAGGTCAACAACGCCTTGGTGGCCAGCGTCGGCACCTGCAGCGTCATGGGCACGGCCAGCACCATGGCCTGTCTGGCCGAAGCCATGGGTTTGACGGTGCCCGGCGGGGCCTCGCCGCCCGCAGTGACCGCCGACCGCATGCGGGTAGCGGAGCAAACGGGACAGCAAGCCGTCTGGCTGGCCCGACAGGGCCTGCGGGTGGCTGACATCCTTGATGAGCGGGCACTTGAGAACGGCATGCGGGTTCTGCTGGCCATCGGCGGGTCGACCAATGCCATCGTGCACCTGGCAGCCATTGCGGGCCGCCTAGGCTTCGAGCTCGACCTCAAAGCGCTCGATCGCATGGGGCGGGAAACCCCAGTCTTGCTCGATTTAAAACCCTCGGGCGAACACTATATGGAAGATTTCCATGCCGCTGGTGGCATGACAACCCTCCTGCGCGAGCTCAAGCCGCTGCTCCACCTTGATGCCAAGACCGTCACTGGCCGCACGCTGGGCGAAGAACTCGACCGCGCCGCAGCGCCTTTTGCCCAACAGGTGGTACGCCCCTTGAACCAACCCATTTACCCACAAGGTGGACTGGCCGTTTTGCAAGGCAATTTGGCCCCTGGAGGTGCCATCATCAAAGCCTCTGCGGCCGATCCACGCTTGATGGAGCATATGGGCCGGGCGGTGGTGTTTGAGAACCTGCAAGACTTGGCCGAACGCATTGATCGCGACGACCTGGAGGTGAACGCAGACGATATTTTGGTACTGAAAAACATCGGCCCCAAAGGCGCCCCGGGTATGCCTGAAGCGGGCT
>CAYMJT010000054.1:0-16264 GCA_964390775.1 uncultured Bordetella sp. | reverse complement strand
TCGTCCAAAGTGCGTGCTGGAAAACTGGGATGAACCACGACTGCATACCCCAGCCGACCCAAACCTAAGATCGGGCTCAAAGATTGGGGTTCATAGCCCAATTTTTCATACAGTGAAGGTGCAACCAGCGTAGCCGAATCGGTCATGTAGACCGTTGATCCATCGGGGGGAGAATGAGCCAAGACTTGGGCAGCCAGGGTGCCACCAGCCCCTGGACGGTTGTCCACCACCACGGGCCTGTTTAAGGTTTGGGTCAATCGTTTGGTGACGGCGCGAGCCAATACATCACCGCCACCTCCTGCCGGATACCCAACCAATACTTTCAGCGCGTGACCGTTCGAGTTGTCTTGCGCACCCAAGTGCCATGGGGTTAGCCCCAGGGCACTCGCTGCCCCTAAAAGTACTCTGCGTCTGAACCCAGGGTAGGACGTGTTCATGTCTAGTTTCCAATCAGTTTTTGGTGATAGGTTCTTGAAATCGGATACCCCGCTCAATCGCCAGGTGGTCATTTAATCCGATTTCCCAGCGCAGGTACTCATGAATGGCCGCAATAGGGTCAGGTCGTTCCAGCGGGCTGTACCAGACATCGTCGTTCAAGGTCGTCATACGATCGCGGCCGCTGGCCATCGGAAAACCCGCCTGCACCCAAGCCCGGTTACCGCCGCTGAGCACGAACACCGGGGCCTTGGATAAGGCTTGGGCTTCAGCCCAGGCGAACGCAGCAAAGTCACCTTCTTCACTGGTCAACACCAGAACACGATGGGCAGGTATTTGGGTCAGTGCCTCGTTCAATCTGGCCCTGACACCAAACCAAGCCCCTGGAATATGGGATCGACCGAACTTCAGGCTGTCTGAAAGATCAATCACCACTGCCTCGCCTGCGGTCATTTGCGCTTGCAATACCGAAGCCTGTACCTTCGGCACATCAAGCACTGCCTTGGCCAGCTCGGATGGTTGTTTCGATGTCTGTGTGTTTGACGTCCATAGACTCGCCATGATCGGGTCTTCTAACACAAAAATCTCGTCCCAGCCCATTTGTTTGAGCCAATAGCCTGTCATGCGTGCGCGCACGCCATCGTCGTCGCACAAGACGATGCGTGAACCACGGGTGCCGACAAAGGCGTCCAGTGACTGAAGCAGTTGACCACCAGGTGCCAAACGAAATCCAGGCAGTTGGGCCGTTTGAAATTCCTCAGGTGTCCTGACATCGAACAGAAAAAGCGACCGATGGGCTTGCTTTTTGAGTTGTTCCAACTGTTTCAGGTCGATGACTTTCAAGCCTGCGTCGTGGGCCAGTTTAGATACCCTGGAACGGGTTTTTCCCAACACCCTAGGATCAGCTTTGGCGGCGATTTGGATGTTGCCATGTGATAGCTCTCCTCCATTCAATATCCAGCCAGCCATGCCATTGGTCAGTGTGACCACCGATTGAGCGACCTGGGCATGAATGAGTGTCTGTGCGCCTATGATGCCGCGGGTGCGCCCGGCGCAATGCACCACCACCATGGTATCCCGGCTGCGCATCATCCCAGGGACGCGAGTGAGCAAATCCATTCCTGGGCAATTGATGCTGCCGGGCAATGTGGATAGTTTGTACTCTTCAAACGGTCGGCAGTCCACCAACAACAGGTCTTGGCCTTGTGCATTCAATTCTTTGAGCTGCTGTACATCGATGCAGGGTGTCCCGTGATGGTGTTCCACGAACTCTCCAAAGGCCTTGCTGGGCACGTGAATGCCTGTATGAAAAGGCAATTGAGATTCGCGCCATCCTTGCAAACCGCCTTGCATGATCGTCACATCCGTGTAGCCCAAGCCATTGAGCCGTTGCTGGGCACGTCTGGCCAAGCCGTCGTCGGCGTCGTCCATCAAGACGAGTGGCGTTTGCTGGCGTGGAACCAATTCGGGTAGCACCCTCTCCAGATGGCTGAGTGGTGCGTTGCTGGCCCAAAAGGGGTGTCCTTGGTCAAAAGCCCCTTGTTCACGAACATCGATGAACGCCCACTCTTCTTTGCCGTCGAGACGATTGTGCACGTCTAGGGGGGTCACAAAACGGTGCAAATCACCTGCTGGTTTGATTCCAGAGAAAGGGGCGGGCTTCATCTGTCAATCAGTCTGGTTTGATGCCGATATCGCGGATGACTTTGCTCCAGCGCTGCATATCGCGCACCATTAACTCTGCGGTCTCCATGGGAGGCAAAATCGAGGGTGAGACCCCAGCATCGAACAAGGCCTTTTGGGCTTCGGGGTTGTTAAAGCCCTTGAGCAGCTCGGCGTGATAACGGCTGACGATCTCGTTCGATGTGCCCGCTGGTGCCAATAATGCCAACCAGATGGAGGCCTCATAACCTGTCACGCCCGACTCAGCCAGAGTGGGAACTTCGGGCAGTTGCTCAATGCGCCTGGCCGTGGTCACACCCAGTGCCCTGAGCTTGCCCTGTTGAACCAGTTGCAGCACATTGGGCACACCGGCAAAACTGCACTCGATGGTGCCGGCCAACAAATCGGTGGTAACCCCTGAACTGCCCCGATAAGGCACGTGTTTGAGTTGGGCTCCAGTCATGGCATTGAACAGGGCTCCGGTGAGGTGTTGCGAACTGCCATTGCCCGAAGAACCAAAATGCAGCGAGTCTGGTTGACTTTTGGCCAGTGCGATCAGTTCTCGCGTGGTTTGTGCCTTGACACTGGGGTGGGTCACCAGGATGTAGGCCGAATCGACCAACTTGGCCACTGGACTAAACGACTTGATCGGGTCATAGGGCAGGCGACCATAGACCGCCTGACCCAACACATGGGTGGTCGATGACATCAGCAGGGTGTGCCCGTCAGGGGCCGATTTGGCCACGTAATCGGCGCCGATGGTCGATCCAGCGCCCTGTCTGTTTTCGACCACCACCTGGACGCCCAAACTGGTCGTTAAACGCATGGCCGATAACCGAGACACAATGTCAGTGAAGCCGCCAGGTGCGGCAGGCACGATGATGCGGATGGGGCGACTCGACAGTGTTTGTGCGACCGCCCAGGGGCTAGCGATCCAGCTGGCCACTCCGATGCCCGTCAGTAGGTGACGTCGCCTGAGTTGTCTTATAGGGCCTTTCATGTCAGGCCTCGTACACCGGTTCTGGCATGGTCAGGTAACTGTGCATGATGTGATAGACCATCTTGTAATTTTTTTGTTGGAAACTGGCGTGCGAGATGCCTTTCATAACGCTAAATTGCTTATTTGAATGGGGCAGGCGCACATAAAAATCGATCAGATCGTGGAGCGAGGCAATGCCGTCGAACTCACCGCGCAGGATCAGCGTCGGCACCCTGATTTGGGTGGGTTCGACGACTGGCAATTTGGAGCACATATCGACATAGGTTCCGGTGGGCATGGAGTTGTCTAGGGTCAATATGGCGTCGGCAAAGGCTGAAATCGTGGCCTGATCCGCAGTGCCTGGGTGATCGCGATCAAAGATGCTTTGGACAAAAGCGCGGTCGATGGGGCGCCGGTTGAGCGAAATGTAGTCGGGCAATTTTTTGCGTCGATTTTCTAGTGTATGGCTGTCTTTGCCAGTCCAGACAAAGGCATCTAGGACCAATTTGGCCACGTGCTCAGGGTGACGCTGGGCAAACAGGGCCGCGCGCAAGGCGCCCGATGAAATGCCATAGTAGTGCATCGGGCCACACCCTGTTTTTTGACGGATGTACAGGGTCCCGGCCAACAGGTCGTCGGCTCCATTTGAGATGTCGCTGTTGATGTCACGGTGTTTGCTTGATCGACCATAGCCCTCGTGGTCCATGGTCCAAGTGTCGTACCCCCGCTCGGCAAACCATTGCATGGCAGAAGAATCGGGGCGCCCTGGTACGTGCAAGTCAAACGTGGGTTGAGAGGCCATTGATGAGCCATGGACAAAAAAGATCGTTCCTGCGTAGGTCGTCCCTTTGGCGCGCGGCCGATGCCATAGGAACAGTTTCACATCGCCTTTTTGAGCCCAGTGTTCTTCGCCGCCAGTCCAGGTGACTTGGGTCATTTTTTTTCTCCTTGTGTGGTGTGGGGTGTTGAAAGGGTGTCGTGGACAGCTCGTCCGCCGACCAGAGTCAGAATCGCATTCAGGGTATGGATGCGAGAGGTTTCGATCCGCAAGTAACTGTCGTTGAGCAAGGCCAGATCGGCCAATTGGCCCACTGTCAAACGGCCTCTTTGGTGTTCTTCGTGCGAAAACCAGGCCGAGCCTTGCGTATATGCCTGCAAAGCTTGCTCGCGCGTCAACAGATGTTGCCCCGTACGAGTCAATTGCCCATCGATGCTGCGTCCATCAATCGCCCATTGCAGACAGACAAACGGGTTCGGGTCCATGACCCTGTGTGCATCGGTTCCCAAGCCCACGGGCAAACCCAACTCGATGGCATCGCCCAGTGGAGGGCTGCGCTGGAGGGCTTCAAAGCCCCATTTGCTCAGCATTGTGGGACGTTGAAAGTAAGCTGCGTTTTGTACCAGCCAGCCCATGCCCAGCTTCTTCATGCGATGGAGGTGATCCTTCGAGGCGTTATTCAAGTGTGCGATCGACCAGCGCAAGGAAGCGATGTCATGCTGCTGTTGAACCCGCTCGATCACTTCGAGCAAGTGGCCCACGGTTTCGTCGTCATTCCAATGAAAAGTCACGGTCATGGCTTGCCGTGCCGCCCATTCCAGCACCTTGTGCAGTTCTTGCTTGTCGGCCACGGAGGGGCGAGAGTTGTTGTACATGCCCCAAGTGACGTTCTCGCCTAAGCCATTAAAGCGGAGCAAGCCATCGCCCCAACCCATGGGGATCAGGGTGGTCAAGTGGACAAAGTCGCTCAATTCCTGATGTGCCCTCGGCGCCGACAGGCTGAAGCGGACTCGAATGGGCAATTGCCCTTCGCGCCAGAGCCTTTGCGTGGCTGCCAGGGCCTGTGGAGGCAGGTTGTATCCACCAGGGTCCAACACGCCAGTAATGCCCCAGCGTGCGAGTTGCGCATACCAAAGTGCTGAGCCCTCGCGCTGTTGGGTTGCGTTGGGAGGGGGAAGCAGGTCGTAGACTGAGCTGATCGTGCGAGCAGTGCCAGTCAACCAGCCAGTTTCCTGACCTTGTGCGTTCAGCTCAGCACGCAGCTGAGACGCTAAATCGGCATGCTGCGCCCAAGGCAGTCGATTCATCCCCTCTGGGGTGATCAACACCGCCGTGTAAGCGCGCTGGATGTAGGCGGCACGCTCTCCAACGGCCTCTTTCAGCTCAGCCAGGGTGGGCGATCGCCGTTCCTCAAACTGCTCTGGGGTCCACCCGCCAGCGACCACCACCCAGTCGTGATCGTCAGATTCTTCGGCTCGTCGCCGTAACAAATCCAAGGCCAGGCTCAGGCGCTGCACGCCCACCCACTTGACTTCGACAGTCTCGGTCAAGCCAGCCCGGATGGCGTGAATGTGACTGTCGATCAGCCCCGGGATCAAGCTGCGCCCCTTGGCATCGATGACCCGGGTTTGCTCGCCAACCCAAGTTTTCAAGGCATGGTTGCTGCCTATGGCCACGATGCGATCCCCAGACACCGCCAAGGCCTGATGGTCCAACTGGGCGGCGCCCACGAGCTCAGCGTTGAAAAACACCCAATCGGCTGAGGTGCAAGAAGCGCGAATGGACACAGCGCAAAGCAACAGACATGCAGCCAGATTCCGAAAGGCGCTGGGCATCATAAGGATGACATAGTGCGGGTGCGTGCTCCGGCTCAACCGCTGCGTTTCATCAAACAGTCAATCTCGACCACCCTTGAAGTTGAGGTGGGACGCCGGACCATGCGCACAAAGACAAAGCCTGGCTTGACGCAGCTGACCTCAACCTCCTCAGGCTTGGCCGTTGCGCTGACGTGACTGCGATATGCCCCCATCACATTGGCTTGAACTTCGACGGCTGTACCGACCTTCGGTTTGAGCGTGACTTTGGCGCGCATCACACTGCTGCCACGTTCGTCACGCACATAGCCATAGTACGAGGGGCCTTCACTCAGGTCATCGGGAGGGCCATCCTCCATACTGCCAGCCCAAATGGGACCAGATGCATACCATATTGAACAAACAAACACCCAAAGCCAACACTTCAAGCCACGCATGATGAGCCCCCTCTTGGTTCAGCGCCAATACACATTCAGGGTGTAAGCCATGATGGGCACCATGGCCAGGGGTAACACCCAGGCCCAATGCGGCGATACCCAACGACGTAATGGCTCTGGGAAACCGGCCCCGACCAAGGCAGACAACAGTGCTCCAAGCGTCGAACTGGCCACCCAACCGTACCAATACATCGCGGGACCATCTTCGGCGGTTTCTGGTGTCCAACCCCAAGCCATCAAACCGGTGGCGGGGTAATAGCTGAATAGGGGCCAGCGATACACGTCGCACAAACCGTAAAAAACGGCAAAAGTGGCCGAAAACAGGATAACCCCAGTTTGGACGCGAGGGGCAGTGTGGATGCTGTTCGTGCTCATGCCACAAACCCACGCGTGTTGTTGACAACGTGCCCAGCGAGGAAGGTATACCAGGCCAAGACCGCCAGCAAGAGCGTCAGGGGTCGCCGCAGGGCCCGGGCCTGCTCATGAGCCCAGGCCCAAAGGTAGGCCGGCAAGATGCCGAGGCCGATCACCGACAGATGTTCTTTCAACTCGAAAGCCCCCAGGGTCTTGTAAAAAGCTTGCTGCTCCATCGGTAGGCGGACCGAAATGCGGTACTCGCTATAAATCCATCCACCCCAAATAAAGCACAGCACCCACATCAGCGCGACGGCGCGTGCATATCGTTGCGCGGGCACGGTTTTGAAGCGTTCGATAAACCCCGAGTCGGTGCTGCGTTGGGCCGAGCTCAGACAAGCCCAAGTTTGGTGGGTCAATGCACCCAACAAAGCCGTGGCCAACAAACCATGCACGATCAACATGGCCGTCCAGAACGCTTGAACAGAATAAAAATCTTCCAAGGGGGTACTCACTTAAAAGCTTGAGTCTATGGATACCTAACTGAAGCAACCCTAGAGCAAACCCTCAAATGAAATCTGGTCGTCGCATGCGCAACCACTCAGGCTTGAAATCTGAATGTAAATAATTGTGAACATGAGGGAAGTCCCTATGAGATTTAAATAAGCATAGTTCTAGATTGATCAACAGATCAATGAAACACAAAAGGAGACATGCACATGATGAAATACCATTCATGGGCGCTGGGATGCGTCTTGTTGACTGCAACTGCGTTGGCGCAGTCGCAAAATGCGGTGCCCAAAAACGTGCTCTCAGGCGTCGTCAACGGCCCCAATGGTCCCGAAGCTGGGGTCTGGGTGATTGCAGAAACCAAAGATTTGCCGACCAAATTCGCCAAAGTGGTGGTCACCGACGACAAGGGGCGCTATGTCATTCCAGAAATGCCATCGGCCCAGTATCAGGTTTGGGTGCGTGGCTATGGTTTGGTTGACTCGGAAAAAGTGACGGCCAAACCAGGTCAAAAACTCGATCTCAAAGCCGTGCCAGCCCCCGATGAAAAATCAGCAGCCCAATATTACCCAGGCATGTACTGGTACACCTTGCTGGAAATTCCCAAAGCCAGCGATTTTCCGGGCACAGGCGAGAAGGGCAATGGCATTCCGCCCGTCATCAAAAAGCAAGCGTATTGGATCGATACCGTCAAGAACTCTTGTCAGTCATGCCATGCTTTGGGTTCTAAAGGCATGCGGGAGACCCCCGACTTTTACAAAAAAATGGCCAACGGTGATTCACTCGGGTCATGGGCTTATAGAACTCAGGCGGGGCAGGCCATGGCCAATATGGGCTTGTCTCTGTCGCGGCTTGGCCCGGACAAGGGATTGGAGTTGTTTTCGGAATGGACCGATCGCATCGAAAAAGGCGCTTTACCTTTTGACAAGCCACAACGGCCCAAGGGCGTCGAGCGCAACATGGTTGTGACCATGTGGGACTATTCGAGCAACAAGTATTACATCCACGATGGCGCCATTTCGGACAAACGCAAAAATACGCTCAATGCGGGTGGCTTGTTCTGGGCCTCACCCGAAGAATCCACCGATCGTGTGCCTTATCTAGACCCGATCAACCACCGTGCCGGTGAGGTGGTCATGCCCTACCGCGACCCCAAATTATTTGGTCAAAAAGAGCAGCCCAAAGGGCCCTCGGTTTATTGGGGCGAAGAGGCCATCTGGGATGGTCACACCAGCATCCATAACAACATCATGGACGAGCAAGGGCGCATCTGGTTTTCAGCACGGGTGCGTGGCATCCCCAACCCCGATTTCTGCAAACAAGGGTCATCGCACCCATCGGCACAAGTCTTGCCATTGAACGAATCGGTTCGACAGTTGGCGATGTACGATCCGAAAAAGAAAGAGTGGAAGCTGATCAGCACCTGCTTCACCACACACCACCTTTATTTGTCGCGCGACAAGAAGAACATCTTGTGGACCAGCGCCGGCGGCCCGGGATTCAGTGCAGTAGGCTGGCTCGACACTCAAAAGTATTTGCAAACCGGTGACGAGCAGGCTTCACAGGGCTGGACCCCTATCGTGCTTGACTACAACGGCAACGGCAAACGCGACGAGTACACCGACCTAGGTAAACCCGCCGACCCCACCAAGGACAAGCGCGTGATGACTGGATTTTACGGGGTGCAAACCAGCCCGAAAGATAACTCGGTGTGGGGTCAATCGATGGACGTGGGGTTCTCACGCGTCGATCAACCTAGCTTCCTGATCCGCATGATTCCGGGCAGCGACCCCACCCACACCGCATTGGCTGAAATCTATCAACCGCCCGAGGGTTACTATGGCCTACGCGGCTTGGACATCGACTCCAAAGGGGTGGTGTGGTCGGTCCTGTCCAGCGGGCAAATGGCCAGCTTTGATCGCAACAAATGCAAAGGGCCGCTCACTGGCCCTGCAGCGGCCGAGGGTAAACATTGCCCCGAAGGCTGGACCATTTATCGCTTCCCTGGCCCACAGTTCAAAGGTGTCGATGATCCCAATGGCAGTGCCGAGCATGCTTACTACATAGCAGTGGATGTGGAAAATACTTTGGGATTGGGGAAAGACGTGCCGATCGCGCTCACCAATGGCGGCGAGGCTTTACTGGCCTTGGTCAAAGGTGAGTGGGTCTCCATGCGCATTCCTTACCCACTGGGTTTTTTCAGCAAAAACGCAGATGGCCGCATTGACGACCCCAAGGCGGGATGGAAGGGCCGAGGATTTTGGACGACCTCTGGAACGCGCGCCAATTTCCATGGCGAGGGCGGCGTGGACGCCTATCCCAAGGTATTTAAAGTCCAGATGCGACCCAATCCCTTGGCCCATTGATAAACATGGCAGGAAAACACATGAACAAACATCGTATTTGTGCTGTCATGGCTTTGGCCCTGTCGGGATTGATTGGTTTGGCCCACGCGCAAGACAATGCCGCTGCCAGTGCGACCGCTGGGCAATTGGGGTGCATGATGTGCCACAACACCGAAGTCAAGGTGGTAGGTCCAGCCTTCAAGTCGGTGGCCGAAAAATACAAAGACCAAGCCAATGCCTCAGAGTATTTGTTTAACAAAGTCAAAAATGGTGGGGCAGGCGTTTGGGGTCGCGTGCCCATGCCTCCCCACAATCAAGTGCCAGACGAAAAAATTCAACTCATGGTGCAATGGGTGCTCAAGGGTGGGCCTGCACGCTGAAGGCCTATTTTTAGAAAAATCACAAGGAGACAAAACATGACTCAATCTGTGCTTCGGATTTTGGGGCAGACGCTTCTCAGCGCCTCTCTGTGTGGTATTGCCTGGGCCCAGAATCCGGCCGATGTGGTGCCCGAAAAAATGCCTTTTGACACCCCCTATGGCCCAGGTATACGGCTGGAGCAGGCCGATCAGGTGATGGCGGCCGCCCACGCCGAAATGGCCAAACGCAAGTGGCGACTCAATTGCGCGGTAGTCGATTCATCGGCGCAATTGGTGCTGTTTAGGCGCATGGACCAGACTCATGTAGGCTCAATTGACATCGCCATGCACAAAGCGCGCGCAGCAGCCAAGTTTAGACGCGATACCTTGGCCTTCGAAAACGCCATTGCTGCCAATCCAGGCATCGCCACGCTCGATGACGCCATTGCTTCGCGCGGCGGGGTGCTGATCATATCCAAGGGACAGATCATTGGTGCCATTGGTTGTTCTGGTGGGACTGGTAGCCAAGACGAACTGATCGCCAAGGTCGGTGCAGCAGTCATGAATGCCCCTTGATCGACAGGTCCACTCAAGCATGAAAGCAAGGTGCTGGCCGCGGTTCAAATGGGGCTTGGCCTTGTCTTTCCTGTGCGTGGCTGCTCATGCCGAAGAAATCAAGGTGCTCAGTGCGGGCGCTTTCAAGCCCGTATTGATCGCGCTGCAAGCTGATTTTGAATCGCAAAGTGGGCATCGCCTGACCATCAGCAATGACACCGCGGGTGGCCTGCAAAAGCGGGTGCTGGCTGGTGAAACATTCGACTTGGTGGTCTCATCACCCAGCTCGCTCAAAGCGATGCAAAAGGCAGGCAAAGTGTCTGATGCCCCGCCTACCGAGTTGGCCCGAGTCGCCATTGGGGTGGCGGTTGCGCCTGGCGCACCCGTGCCCGATATTTCATCGGTGTCAGCCTTTCAGCAGACACTCAGGGCCGCACGCAGTGTGGCCTACATCGACCCGGCCGCAGGCGGCTCCAGCGGTATCTATCTGGATGGCCTGTTTGAACGATGGGGTATGCGCGACGAAATTCGCGCCAAAGCGGTGTTGGTCCCAGGGGGCTTGGTGGCCAACCGGCTGATGGACGGTTCAGCCGATTTGGCCCTGCATCAGATCAGCGAAATTAAAGCGGTGAGTGGTGCCGTGATGGTCGGACCGATTCCGGCCGAAATTCAGAACTACACCGTCTATGCCGCCGCCCGGCCAGCAGTTCGCCACTCGCCTGCGGTCGATGCTTTACTGGCTTTTATGCGGTCGCCGCAGTTGGACGCCATATGGCGTACACGCGGCATGGAGCCCATGAGCCGCTGAAGGCGGCCTCAGACTGCCAGCAAACGCTGCCTGGCATCTTGTAGGCAATCGTTCACGCTGGGGTGCGGCCCCGAGTAAGCGGCCCACAGGGTGCCCAGGGCAGGCTTGTTTTCAAAGCTGGCTTTGACGCCCAAGCCGGACAGGGCCTCTTGCATGGTTTGCGCCAATTCGGCGTCCACGCCATACATGCTGTGGGTTCGGCCACTGGAAGTGAGGCGCACGGTATGACCAAAGCGGCCACGTACCGCCTCAAAATGTTCGACCTGACGGGCCTCGATGCGCTGCACACCCTCTTGGCCAGCTTCTAGCATCAGCACCTGCTGCTCGGTCATGGCCCAGACGCCACGCCCTGACATCACCACTCGGCCCAGCACATAAGCCCGCAAGGCTTCACCGGTTCGCATGGCTTGACGCAGCGCATCAACGTCAGTGGTGCTTAATTTTTGGCGGGCATCGGGGTTGTGCCCCTCGATCATGAACTCGGTCAGTTTGTCGCCGTGAATGAAAGAATTGAAAAAAGACATATTGCATCCAAAAAACAATTGGCGTGCAATGTACCTAAACTCCTCATTCCCGCGCCCGAGCTTGGTTATTCAATTTTTCTGCAATTCGGCCCAAACGGCTTTTGCCACACTGGCGGCATCCACCTGGAAAAACTGCCGCAAGGCGGCCCGGGTGTCGCTGCGGCCAAAGCCATCGGTGCCCAGGGTGCGCATATGGCGCCCAGCAGGCAAGTGGGCCCGGATCGACTCGGGCACGGCCCGCACATAATCGCTGGCCGCGATGATGGGGCCTTGGGTGTCGGCCAGCAGGCGGTGCAAATAAGGCACATCTTGCGACTCGGCGTCGCGCGCCAGCTCGCTCCAGCTGGTGACGCTCAGCACATCGGTGCCTACACCTTGCTCGGCCAGTTCACGTGCGGCCGCCAACACCTCGGTCAGTATGGCCCCCGAGCCCATCAAGGTGGCGCGTGGCCCGCCGACGGGTCCCAGCGAGGCCAGGCGGTATGCCCCCCGCAGCACCCCTTCAGCGGCCCCGGCGGGCAGGTCAGGCTGCGCGTAGTTCTCATTCATCAGGGTGATGTAATAGAACACGTCGCGTTGCTCGACCAGCATCTCGCGCATGCCAGCGTCCACGATCACGGCCAGCTCACCTGCAAAGGCCGGGTCGTAACTTTTGCAGTTGGGTATGGTGGCCGACACCAAATGGCTGCTGCCGTCTTGATGCTGCAAACCCTCTCCGCCCAAGGTCGTGCGACCCGAAGTCGCGCCCAACAAAAACCCCCGCGCGCGCTGATCGGCAGCCGCCCAAATGGCGTCGCCCACGCGCTGAAACCCGAACATCGAGTAATAAATGTAAAAGGGCAACATGGCCACACCATGCACACTGTAGCTGGTCGCCGCCGCCGTCCAACTGGCCAAGGCGCCAGCTTCGCTGATGCCTTCCTCCAAAATTTGGCCATCTCGCGCTTCCCGATAGCTCAGCACCGAGCCGATGTCTTCGGGGGCGTATTTCTGGCCGACACAGCTGTATATACCCACCTGCTTGAACAGATTGGCCATGCCAAAGGTGCGTGCCTCGTCGGCCACGATGGGCACGATGCGAGGCCCCAAGGCGGGGTCTTTCAGCAGCTGTCCCAACAGGCGCACAAAGGCCATGGTGGTGCTCATCGCCTTGCCACCCGCTTGTAGCGCAAAAGTGCCGTACTCTGACAGCGCTGGCACTGGCACCACCTCGCATTGGGTTTCGCGGCGCGGCATGGCGCCGCCCAGGGCTTGGCGGCGTTGCTGCAAGTACCGAATCTCGGGGCTGTCTTGCGCTGGTTTGTAAAAGGCCAGGCTCTGAGCCTGCTCGTCGCTCAGGGGCAGGCTAAAGCGGTCCCGATATTCGATCAGATCTTGAGCCTCCAGTTTTTTCTGGCTGTGCGTGGTCATCTTGCCTTGGCCGGCGCGGCCCATGCCAAAGCCTTTTTTGGTGTGCGCCAAGATCACCGTCGGTTGACCTTGGTGCGCAGCGGCAGCGGCGTAGGCCGCATAGATCTTCACCAGGTCATGACCGCCGCGCTTGAGGCGGTCGATCTGCTCATCGCTCAGGCCCATGGCCAGCAAAGACAACTCGGGGTTCTGGCCAAAAAAGTTTTCTCGGTTAAAGCGCCCGTCATTGGCTGCAAAGGTTTGCATCTGGCCATCGACCGTCTGCGCAAACGCTTGCGCCAACGCACCGTTCGCGTCGCGCGCAAACAGGCTGTCCCAATCGCTGCCCCAAAGCAATTTGATGACGCGCCAACCCGCCCCCACAAACAAGCGCTCGAGCTCGTCAATGATGCGGCCATTGCCCCGCACCGGCCCGTCCAGACGTTGCAAATTGCAGTTCACCACCCACACCAGGTTGTCGAGTTTTTCTCGCGCTGCCAAGGTCAAGGCGCTCATCGACTCGGGTTCGTCCATTTCGCCGTCGCCAAACACGCCCCAAACCTTGCGGCCTTCGCAATTCAAAATGCCCCGGTGCGTGAGGTAATGCATGAATCGTGCGTGATAGATCGAACTGATCGGCCCGATGCCCATCGAGCCCGTCGGAAACTGCCAAAAGTCGGGCATCAACCAGGGGTGCGGGTAACTCGACAATCCGCGCGCGCCGTGTGCCTCGGCGGCGATCTCGCGGCGATAAAACGACAAGTCCAGCTCGCTCAGGCGGCCTTCCAGAAATGCGCGCGCATACACGCCGGGGGCGCTGTGCGGTTGGAAAAAAACCAGGTCACCCCGGTGCTGCGCGTCGCGGGCGTGAAAGAAATGGTTGAATCCGACTTCGAACAAATCGGCTGCGCTGGCATAACTGGCGATGTGACCGCCCAGCTCGCCATAGGCCGCATTGGCGCGCGCCACCATCGCCAGTGCGTTCCATCGCATCAACGAAGCCAAGCGTTCCTCCATCGCCAGGTCACCTGGAAACGCCGCTTGTTCGGCCACCCCGATGGTATTGACATAAGGCGTGACCCATTCGGGTGACCAGCCCACTTTCAGATCCCCCGCTTGCTGCGCGAGTTGATCCAGTATGAAGCGCGCTCGCGCCGGGCCTTCGGCGCGCACCAGGGCCTCAAAGGCCTCGCGCCATTCGGTGGTCTCGATCGGGTTGGTGTCGGGTAAATCGTGCATGTTCATGACGGCAGTGTAAAAAAAGCCGCGCCGAATGGGCTGCTGTATTAATGGTAAAAATCTTTATTTTCAGCATAAAATGCCGTCTTATGAAATTTGACGAAATAGATCGAAGAATCCTGCGCGAATTGCAGCACGATGGCGCTCTCTCGAATGTCGAGTTGGCGCGTCGCGTACACCTCTCCCCCTCGCCTTGTCTGGCGCGGGTCAAGGCGCTGGAATCGGCTGGGGTGATTCAGCGCTATGTGGCCTTGGCCGACCCCAAGGCGCTGGGCCTCGATCTGAACGTGTTCATCAACATCAGTTTGAAAGAGCAGTCCAAAGCAGCCCTGGCGGCCTTTGAAGAACGCATTGCCGAGCACGACGAAGTCATGGAGTGCTATCTCATGACCGGCGACAGTGATTACCTGATTCGGGTGGCCGTGCCTGACATTGCCGCCCTCGAGCGCTTCATCCTCGAGCAACTCACACCCATCCCCGGCATCGAGAAAATCCGCTCCAGTTTCACCCTAAAGCAGGTGCGCTACAAAACAGCCTTGCCAGTGCGCACTACCCACTCAGGCTGAGCAAGTGCTTGGGCTCACCAGCCAAAAGGCTGGGCCCAACCGACATAGGTTTTGGGCAGGGGCTGCGCATAGTCGCCGCGCTTGCTGGTGTGCAGGCCCAAGGCCGCCAAGGACTCGGCCCATTTCATCGCCACGCTGACGCCGTCAATGACGGGTACACCGAGTCGGCGGCTCAGTTCGCGGCACAGGGGCGCCATGCCGGCACAGCCCAGCACGATGGCGCTGCTGCGGTCGCGCGCCAGGGCGTGACGGGCGGCGTCCTCGATTTGCGAAACCGTTTCGGGCGGGCAATCCTCCAGCTTCAACACAGCGATATCGGTGCCATGCACGCCTCGGCATTGGTGTTCAAAGCCATAGCGTTGCACCAGGTGTTCGGCGATGCCGCAGGTGCGGGTCATGGTCGTGACCACCGAAAACCCTTCGGCAACCAGACTGGCGGCCTGAAACGCCGCTTCCGCGATGCCGATCACCGGGCCGCGCAAGGCTTCGCGAGCGGCCTCCAGCCCTGGGTCGCCAAAGCAGGCGATGATGGTCCCATCCGGTTGCCAAGTGCGCGCCAAGTGCGCTTGCTCGGCCACGCCGGCTGCGCCCCACGCTTCGTCAAAATGGCCTTCGATCGACAAGGGGCCAAAACTGGGTTGCACGGCGACAATCTCGGTGCCCGGGGCAGCCACGTCGCGGCAGGCCTGCGCAATGGCCTCGGTCATGGCGCTTGAGGTGTTGGGGTTGATGACCAAAATTTTCATGATGCAGGCATGGGGTTGTTTTGCACCCCGATTGTGCGTCAGTTGTGCGGACCACTTTGGCAAGACCCCATGGCGTCAGGGGCACTTGCACCAAGGCAGTGAATGGCGCACCAAATCCACACAAAACCCCTCGCTCGGGTAAACACCAATTTGCCCCGCTTGATGGGTTTAAGCTTTTAAATTCATGGACTTAGATGCGCCATCAATTTCTGGGGGTAGAGCGTGGCATACACGTTGCAAGGACATGTGTTGCCAAGACTTTGCTGAGTGTGGCATTGTGCGCTTTGGCGCTTTCGCACACATCGCTGGGCTTGAGCCATCCAAACACAAACGCCTCTTTTTGGAGAACGAATGAAAACATCCGCCCCCCGGTCCAGCCTCAACGACTTGACTGGCAAAACCCTGCAAACTGCCGTGTTGGCCTTGGTCATGGCCTCTGCCGTCATGACCACTGCCCAGGCGCAAGAAAAAGTGTTGCGCGTGGCCATGACGGCCGCCGACATTCCCCGCACCCTGGGCCAGCCTGACCAGGGTTTTGAGGGCAACCGTTTCACTGGCATCCCCATGTACGACGCGCTCACCCATTGGGACTTGTCCAGCGCCGACAAGCCCAGCGTCCTCATCCCTGGTCTGGCCACCAGCTGGGCGGTGGGCGCATCGGACAAAACCAAATGGACTTTCAAGCTGCGCTCGGGCGTCAAATTTCACGACGGCTCGCCCTTCAATGCCGATGCGGTGGTCTGGAACGTGCAAAAGGTGCTCGA
>CAYMJT010000053.1:408-16372 GCA_964390775.1 uncultured Bordetella sp. | reverse complement strand
TCGTCCAGGGCCGCGGTGATCGGCGGCCAGACGAATTTCATCGTGAACCAGACCAGAATCAAGAAGACAATGATCTGGACTATGAGGGTTCCGGTAATGCTCACGTCGAGTCCTTTATGTGATGAGGGGACAAGGCAGCGCTGGGTTCTGAGAGGGCTCGCGAGGAACCAACAAGAACTTCAACTGCGCCCGTTTCAACCCCAGGCTCTGGGAGAAATTACTTGGGCAGGTTGGCCAGCTGACCCAGGAACGGGTTGGCGGTGGCGAACCACAGAGCGATACCGGTACCGATAATAAAAGCGGCGTCGATCAGACCAGCCAGCAGGAACATCTTGGTTTGCAGCTCGCCCATGAGTTCGGGCTGACGGGCAGCCGACTCGAGGTACTTGCTGCCCATGATGCCGATGCCGATACAGGCACCGATGGCGCCGAGGCCGATGATGAGGCCAGCGGCCAGAGCAACAAAGCTGATAACTTCCATGGTGAGACTCCTAAAGGAACAGTGGTTGAGAAAGGTTGAAAAAACAGCAGATCCTGATCAGTGGGCGTCGTGCGCCTGGCCGATGTAAACCAAGGTGAGCATCATGAACACAAAGGCCTGCAGCGTAATGATCAGAATGTGGAAGATGGCCCAGGCCGATCCGGCGATGATGTGACCGATGGCCAAGCCGATCCCAGTGGCTGAGAGCGAGAACGCGCCACCCATCAGTGCGATCAGCATAAAGATCAATTCGCCAGCATACATATTGCCAAACAGTCGCATGCCGTGCGACACCGTCTTGGCAATGAATTCGATGATTTGCATCAGGAAATTGAAAGGCCACAAGACGGGGTGAGAGCCAAAGGGGGCCGTGAACAACTCGTGGATCCAACCGCCTGCGCCCTTGATCTTGACGTTGTAAATCAGGCAGACCAGCAAAACGGCGACAGACAGGCCCATGGTCATGGACAAGTCGGCGGTGGGCACCACGCGCATGTAGGCGTGGTGCGGATCATGGCCAGCGGCGCCGTAAATTTGCTCCCAAATCAAGGGGATGAGGTCCAGCGGTAGCAAATCCATGGCGTTCATCAGGAAAATCCAGACGAAGACCGTCAAGGCCAGGGGCGACACGAATTTGCGACTTTGGGCGTTGTGGACTATGCCTTTGGCTTGGCTTTCGACCATTTCCACCAAAATTTCGACCGCAGCCTGGAAACGCCCCGGGACGCCAGATGTGGCTTTGCGAGCAGCTTTGTAGAGGAAAAAGCACCCCAAAATGCCGAGCAATATGCCCCAAAACATCGAGTCCAGATTAAAGACAGAAAAATCGAGCGGACCATTGGGCTTCTGGTTTTGCAGATGGGTCAAGTGGTGAACGATGTATTCACCGGAGGTGGGGGCTGCTGCAGAAGACATGCGTTGGCTCTGTTCAGTTTTGTTGCTTTGGGGCCAGCTGTCGGCCCAAGCCGATGGCTAACCAGTGAATTTTCATGGTGACGATCATCGCGACCAGCAAAGCCGGCCAGCTCAGACCCTCGATCACGCGCCCAGCCAGCATCAGCATGGCGATGGACAACATGACTTTTACCGCTTCCCATACCAAAAACCCCAGGGCTGCTGAGGCCGCGTTCACCGAGGCCAGCCGCCCTGTGATGCCACGCGCCATAACAGCCGCAGGCATGACCACCGTGAAGGCACCGTAGGCCGCAGACAAAGCCGCTTGCTGGCCAGATACCCCCCAGGCGATCAGCGAGACAACCACACCTGCCAAGGCTTGAATCAGCACCACACGCCACACGGACATTTGGGGCTGTCGCGCACGTAACTCGCGCGCTTGCTCAGCGGTGAGCCGCTGAATGGGCGGCTCGGGTTCGTCTTGCTCTGGGTAAGGAACGGGGTGGATTCTGGTCATTTATCTTTACGCCCAGGTTACATCCCGCTACTTGGCAAAGACTCATATTATAGACACACTCAAAACCCTACTTGGGAGTTCCCCTAGGTCGTGTCGGATACTTTTCCCAAGCTTGGGGGGAAGGCCCAGCGGTTAGGATGTCGGCATGAGCGAGAGTACCCTTGATCCACGCCGCGACAGCCTGATTGAATACCCCTGCGTTTTCCCGATCAAGGTCATGGGTCTCAAAGTCGAGGGATTTGTCCACGCACTGACCGAAGTGGCACAACGATTCGACCCCGAGTTTGATGCCAGCACCATTGAATTGCGCCCATCGAGCAGCGGCAAATACCTGGGCGTGACTTTGAATGTGCATGCCACCAGCCGCCAACAACTCGATGCGATCTATATGGCCCTGACGCATCACCCCATGGTCAAGGTGGTCCTGTGATCGTCCGTCATCTGGGCGTCTCAGAGTATGCGCACACTTATGAAAAAATGCGCAATTTTACTGACGCACGACAGG
Organism: uncultured Bordetella sp.; assembly: GCA_964390775.1. GTDB lineage: Bacteria > Pseudomonadota > Gammaproteobacteria > Burkholderiales > Burkholderiaceae_C > Limnohabitans. The sequence goes on along the minus strand of CAYMJT010000053.1, from coordinate 13,975 downwards.
CCGAAACGCCTGACGAATTATGGCTATGCGAACACCCGCCCGTGTTCACGCAAGGCTTGGCAGGGAAAGCCGAGCATGTGCTGGCACCTGGCGACATCGAAGTGGTGGCCAGCAACCGGGGGGGGCAGGTGACTTACCATGGCCCCGGACAAGTGGTGGCCTACCCTTTGTTGGACTTGCGGCGGCGGGGTTATTTCGTTAAAGAGTTGGTTTTTCGCATCGAAGAGGCCGTCATTCGCACCCTGCGTCATTTTGACGTCACGGGTCACCGGGTGGCAGGCGCGCCGGGCATTTATGTCCGCATGGACGACCCCTCGGGCCACACGCCCTTGGCAATATCTGAGCGGAAATTGGGGTCTGACCCCAATTTCCTCGGGCTGGGCAAGATTGCCGCTTTGGGGATCAAGGTCAGCAGGCATTGCAGTTACCACGGCGTGGCACTGAATGTGGCCATGGACTTGAACCCGTTTAAGCGCATCAACCCCTGTGGCTATGTGGGCTTGCAAACGATTGACTTGGCCAGTTTAGGGTTTCGGGTCAACAGCGATGAGGCTTCCCAGGTGCTGGCTGACAAACTTCAAGCCAGCTTGGGATAATACAAAGATGATCACCCCAGAAGACAAAACGGTGCGCGAGGCTCAAAGCCGCGACCAGTACGACCCGACGGCAAAACAAAAGGCGGCAGCCAAGTTGTCGCGCATCCCGGTCAAAGTCGAGGCCGCCGAAGTGCTTAAAAAGCCTGACTGGATTCGGGTCAAGGCTGGCTCGCCCAGCACCCGGTTTTATGAAATCAAGGACATCTTGCGCAGCAACAAACTGGTGACGGTGTGCGAAGAGGCGAGTTGCCCCAACATCGGCGAATGTTTTGGCAAGGGGACGGCCACCTTCATGATCATGGGTGACAAGTGCACACGCCGCTGCCCGTTTTGCGATGTCGGCCATGGCCGTCCCGATCCGCTCGATGTGGATGAACCCAACAATCTGGCGCGCACGATCGCTGCCCTGAAATTGAAATATGTGGTCATCACCAGCGTCGACCGTGACGATTTGCGAGATGGCGGAGCGGGTCATTTTGTGTCCTGTATTCAACGCACACGCGAACTCTCGCCCAACACCCAAATCGAAGTCCTGGTCCCCGACTTCAGGGGCCGCGATGACCGGGCGCTAGAGATTTTGAAGGCAGCACCGCCCGATGTGATGAACCATAACCTCGAGACCGTGCCGCGTCTATACCGTGAGGCCAGACCGGGTAGCGACTATGCATTCAGCCTGAATTTGCTGAAAAAATTCAAGGCACTCTTTCCGCACGTGCCGACCAAAAGCGGTCTGATGGTCGGCCTGGGCGAAACCGACGAAGAGATTTTGGACGTGATGCGTGATATGCGCGCGCACGACATCGACATGCTCACCATCGGCCAATATCTGGCCCCGAGCAACAGCCATCTGCCGGTGCGCCGGTACGTACACCCCGATACCTTCAAAATGTTCGAGGTCGAGGCCTACAAGATGGGCTTTAGCCACGCCGCTGTGGGTGCGCTGGTACGGTCCAGTTACCACGCTGACCAACAAGCGCACGCGGCGGGGGTTTAAGGGAGTCACTGAGCCAAGCGACGATCGAGGAAGTCGAGCCGATCTTGGCCCCAGAAAATTTCGCCGTCCACCACATAACTGGGGGCGCCGAACACACCCACGGCGATGGCCTGTTCGGTGTATTTTTCGTACGCAATCTGCACGCCTTGGCTATTGGCTTTTTCCAGACAATGGGGGTCCAGTTTTTGTTCCAGCAGGAGCTCGGCCAGGACTTTGGGGTCAGCGATGTTGCGCTCTTGGGCCCAACAGGCGGCCAGCACAGCGGCGGTGATGCGCATGGCGGCCTCGACCCCATGTTGTTGATCGACGGCGATGATCAGGCGTGAAGCATCGTCGCCAGCGACCGGAAAATATTTGGGCTTGAGCTTGAGCGGGGCATTCAGGAAGTGGCTAAAGCGTTGCAGTTCGACCAAGCGATAGGCTTGCCGCTGGGGCGCCCTCTGGCCCAAGGGTAAGCCACCCGAGATGGGAAACACCTTGCCCCCCAGGTCGACCGGCATGACCCGAACTGTACAGTCGTGTTGTCGCAAAATTTCTGCCAAACGGGCGTGGCCGAGGTAAGTCCAGGGGCTTTGCGGGGCGAAGTAATAGTCAACTGTGCGCTTCATTTTCGAGAGTCTCCGTGTTATCTTGGGTTTTTTAGCCAAGGCCCAGTTCAGTGGGCTAGGCTTGGACAGTATTTTTACAGGAGATGAAGATGTCGCGTGTGGCTTTGGTGACTGGTGCCAGCAGGGGTATTGGTGCGGCTTGTGCAGTGCTGGCTGCCCAAGACGGCTGGCAGGTGGCCGTGAATTACACCCAGAACTCTTTGGCTGCCGACGAAGTGGTGCGAAAGATTCGGGCAGCGGGTGGCACCGCCATGGCGGTGCAGGCCGATGTCGCCGATGAAGCACAGGTCAAACGCATGTTCGAGCAAGTGGATGCCAAATTGGGCCGCCTGAGCGCTTTGGTCAACAACGCTGGGGTGGTGGATATGTCGCAACGGGTGGACCAAATGAGCGTGGCCCGGTTGGAGCGCATGTTTCGGATCAATGTGATTGGCAGTTTTGTTTGCGCCCGCGAGGCCGTGCGTCGCATGAGCACCCAAATGGGCGGGACTGGCGGTTCGATCGTGAACATGTCCTCGGCCGCAGCCCGTCTGGGCGGGCCCGGTCAGTATGTGGACTATGCAGCCGCCAAGGGGGCGATCGACTCGTTCACGGTGGGCTTGGGCAAAGAAGTGGCGGCGGAAGGGATTCGGGTGAACGCTGTTCGCCCGGGCCTGATCGACACCGAGATTCACGCCAGTGGCGGTTTGCCCAACCGGGTCAAGGAGATGGCGCACATGGTGCCGATGCAGCGTGCCGGTACTGCCGAAGAGGTGGCGCGTGCGATCGTCTGGCTGATGGGTGAAGGATCGGCCTATACGACGACTTCGATCATTGATGTCGCCGGCGGGCGCTGAGCACTGCAGCGATTCGCCCCCAAGTCCTGGGGGTGACATGGCCCAATCCCGACGGAACAAGTCACTGGCTATTTAGCGGCAAAATGGCCAGATGGGAATGAATTGGAGTTTGACCCCAATTTATTGCGCAAAATTTTGACCATTTAATTGGGGTCTGACCCCAATTATTTTTTTGGAGTTTGACCGATGAGCAAGGTGATTTCACATTACATCCAGGGGCAGGTGCATGCCGGACTCGGCACGCGGCAGCAAGCAGTCACCAATCCGGCCACTGGCGCAGTGACTGGGCAGGTCAAGTTGGGCAGCGTCGCCGATGTCGGGGCTGCCGTGGCCGCCGCTCAAGCGGCATTTCCGGCCTGGAGCGATTTGCCGCCGCTGCGCCGCGCGCGGGTCATGTTCAAATTTTTGGAGTTGCTGAATCAGCACCGAGACGATCTGGCCCGCCTGATCACGGCCGAACATGGCAAGGTGTTCACCGACGCACAGGGCGAGGTGACACGCGGCATCGAGATTGTCGAGTTTGCCACCGGCATCCCGCAATTGCTCAAAAGCGGTTTTACCGATCAGGTTTCAACGGGCATAGACAACTGGGTGCTGCGACAGCCGCTGGGTGTGGTGGCGGGCATCACGCCATTTAATTTCCCCGTGATGGTTCCGATGTGGATGTTTCCGGTTGCACTGGCCTGTGGCAACACTTTTGTGCTCAAGCCCAGCCCGTTGGACCCCTCGCCATCGCTATTCATGGCCGAGTTGCTAAAAAAAGCGGGCTTGCCAGATGGGGTGTTCAATGTGATTCAAGGCGATAAAGAGTCGGTGGACGCTTTGCTCGATCACCCTGATGTGAAGGCGGTGAGTTTTGTCGGCTCGACGCCGATTGCCAACTACATTTATGAAACGGGCGCTCGCCACGGCAAGCGCGTGCAAGCTTTGGGCGGGGCGAAGAATCACATGGTCGTGATGCCCGACGCCGATCTGGATCAAGCCGTGGACGCGCTGATCGGTAGCGCCTATGGTTCGGCGGGTGAGCGCTGCATGGCCATTTCTGTCGCTTTGCTGGTGGGCGATGTCGGTGACAAGATCATGCCCAAATTGATCGAGCGCACCCGCCAACTGAAGGTGCTTGATGGTATGAATCTGGCCGCCGAGATGGGCCCCATCGTGACCGATGCCGCGCGCCAACGCATCAGCGGCTATATTGATGCCGGCGTGAAAGAGGGCGCCAAGCTGTTGGTCGATGGGCGCGGCTTTGACGGAAAGCAGGCCGGTCAAGGTTGTGATCAGGGCTTTTGGTTGGGCGGCACCTTGTTTGATCATGTGCGCGCTGACATGAAGATCTACAAGGAAGAGATTTTCGGCCCGGTGTTGTCCTGTGTGCGGGTCCCCGATTTCGCCTCTGCGGTGCAATTGATCAATGACCATGAGTTTGGCAATGGCGTGTCGTGCTTCACCCGAGATGGCAACGTGGCCCGCGAGTTCGGTCGGCGTATTCAGGTGGGCATGGTCGGCATCAATGTGCCGATTCCTGTGCCGATGGCTTGGCATGGATTTGGGGGGTGGAAAAGGTCGCTGTTTGGCGACATGCACGCCTATGGCGAAGAGGGCGTGCGTTTTTACACCAAACAAAAGAGCATCATGCAGCGCTGGCCAGAAAGCATCGGCAAGGGTGCTGAATTTGCGATGCCCACCTCGAAGTGAGTTGGAACAAGCCCCGAAGTTTGGCCAAACTTTGACATGAGCGCTCTTGAATTCGATCACATCGTCATTGGTGCTGGCACCGCCGGTTGCTTGTTGGCCAACCGTTTGAGTGCCAACCCCAGGCATCGGGTGTTATTGATCGAGGCTGGCCGAAAGGACGACTACCACTGGGTTCACATTCCGGTGGGGTATCTGTATTGCATCGGCAACCCGCGTACCGACTGGATGTACCAGACCGAACCGGCTGCGGGCCTCAATGGTCGTACCCTGCGCTACCCAAGGGGCAAGGTGCTGGGCGGCTGTTCGAGCATCAACGGCATGATTTATATGCGGGGCCAGTCACGCGATTTCGACGGCTGGGCCCAGTTGACCGGCGATGATGGGTGGAAGTGGGACGCCTGCTTGCCCTATTTCAAAAAGCACGAAGACCATTACCGAGGGGCGAATGCGATGCACGGCGCCGGTGGCGAATGGCGCGTGGACAAACAACGATTACGTTGGGACGTGCTGGACGCTTTTGCGCAAGCGGCGCAACAGGCCGGTATTGCAGCCACCGATGATTTCAACCGTGGCAACAACGAGGGTGTGGGTTATTTCGAGGTCAATCAGCGCGACGGTTGGCGTTGGAACACCGCCAAGGCTTTTTTGCGTCCCACTTGCTATGGTCGACCCAATTTTGAGATGTGGACCTCGGCCCAGGTGATGGGACTGGTGTGGGAGCGTGAGGTCAACGGCGCCCTGCGCTGCGCGGGTGTTCGGGTTTGGGACGGACAACAAGAAGTCGTGGCCAGCGCTGCCCAAGAAGTGGCGCTGTGCGCAGGCAGCATCGGTACGCCCCAGTTGCTGGAGTTATCCGGTGTGGGCGATGGTGATCGGCTTAAAACCTTGGGCATCGAACCTGTCTTGCACCGACCTGGTGTGGGTGGTAATTTGCAGGACCATCTGCAGATCAGGGCGGTTTATCAGGTGCAAGGGGTGGAGACACTAAACACCTTGGCCAACAGTTGGTGGGGCAAGGCCAAGATCGGCCTGGAATACGCCTTCAAGCGCAGCGGCCCGATGAGTATGGCGCCTTCACAATTGGGGGCCTTTACCCGTTCGAGCCCCGAGTTCGAATGGCCCAATATCGAATACCACGTTCAACCGCTCAGTCTGGATGCCTTTGGCGAGCCTTTGCACGACTTTCCAGCCTTCACCGCCAGCGTATGCAACCTGAACCCGACCAGCCGGGGATCGGTTCACATTGTGTCAAATGATTTCCGACAAGCTCCTGCCATTGCGCCCAACTACTTGAGCACCGATCAAGATCGCAAGGTGGCCGCAGACTCTTTGCGGGTCACGCGACGGATCGTGGCGCAACCGGCGCTGGCCCATTTGCAGCCCATGGAATACAAGCCCGGTGTGCAGTACCAGAGCGACGACGATTTGGCTCGTCTGGCGGGTGACATTGCGACCACCATCTTTCACCCTGTGGGAACCGCGCGCATGGGGCGCCCAGATGATCCGTTGGCGGTGCTCGACTCTCGCTTGCGTCTGCTCGACGGCACGGGCAGTTGGGTCCGAGGCTTGCGCGTGGTCGATGGCAGCGCCATGCCCACCATCACCAGCGGTAACACCAATTCGCCCATTTTGATGATGGCCGAAAAAGCCGCAGAATGGATGAGCCAATAAAGGGAATACCCTAGCATCCTTCTCGGGAAAGCCCTAAGTCTTTTATGGGATTAGGGGAATTACATTGATCTCACTCGATTGAACCACAGGTTCAACGGGGGTTCGAGGAGACGAACGATTCCTTTCATGATGATGGTATCCGCAAGGATGCTTTCCGAGCACCGCCCGTCGGTGCTTTTTTTTCGCCCATCGCTGGACAAGGTGCTCTGTCCTTTTGCCTTAGGCAAGGCTGGCCCAGGGCAATGCGACAATCGACCGCCATGGAATTGATTTTGGTGACGCTGGCCTCGGGCTTGGCTGGCTTTGTGGATGCGATCGTCGGTGGCGGCGGTTTGATCCTGGTGCCGGCTCTTTTTGCGACCTATGTGGCCGCGAGCCCCGCCACCTTGCTGGGCACCAACAAGAGCGCATCGGTCTGGGGCACGGCCCTGGCCACCTGGCAGTACAGCCGACGCATCGTTTTGCCCTGGCGTAAATTGGTTCTGGCCGTGGGGGTGACCTGGACCGGGTCTTGGCTGGGTGCCTACGCCTTAACTTTGCTGTCACCTGATTTTTTGCGCAAATTATTACCTCTGGTGATGTTGCTGGTGCTGCTCTACACCGTCCGACGCAAAGACCTGGGCCAGAGCCATGCCCCACGTTGGCAAGGACATCAAGAGACCGTGGTGTTGTGCGGCATCGGCTTTGTGATTGGTTGTTATGACGGATTCTTTGGTCCCGGCACCGGCAGTTTTTTTGTCTTTCTGATGGTGCGCTTGCTGGGCTATGACTTTTTGAATGCGTCGGCATGCTCGAAATTGCTCAATGCGACCAGCAATGCCTCGGCCCTGGCCTTGTTTGCCTGGCAGGGTCATGTGTGGTGGCATTTGACGCTGGCCTTGGCGCTGGCCAACGTGGCGGGGAGTTGGGTCGGCACCCGTTTGGCCTTGCGCCACGGCAGTGGTTTTGTGCGGGTGATGTTCATCGCCGTGGTGACGGCGCTGATGTTCAAGACTGGTTACGACGCTTTTGTGCGCTAGACCAGCCGCCTAGGGCAACACCAGCTCAAGGTGTGATGGGCTCTAGACTGGCCGGGATATAGGGCATGGTCGGGGCCGGACGAGGCAGGCCGATTGGTCGGGTCGCTTGTCCGCGCTGTACAGCGGCCATGTCATCAGCCGAAGGATAACGGCCCATGACCACGTAATCGAAAACCCGGCGCGCAATGGGGGCCGCGTTCTGGGCCCCGAAACCTGCATTTTCGACCACCATGGCCAAAGCCACTTGGGGTTCATCAGCTGGGGCAAAAGCCATGAACAAAGCATGGTCGCGCAAGCGCTCGTCAATGCGGGACGCGATGTATTTTTCGTTTTGCTTGATGGTGAACACCTGCGCTGTGCCGGTTTTACCACCGCTGGTGTAGGGTGCACCGACAAAGCTCGCCGCCGAAGTGCCATACAAGTTCACATCGACCAGTGCTTGGCGTATGGTGGCCAGGTGTTCAGGTTTGTAATTGAGTTGGGCCATCGGCTCTTTGGCGATGGCTCGGCGCTCGGTGGTAATGGGGTCCACGACTTCCTTGACCAGGTGGGGACGCATTTGAAGCCCGTTGTTGACGACCGTGGCGGTGGCTTGCGCCAACTGCAACATGGTGAAGCTGTTGTAGCCTTGGCCGATGCCCAAAGAGATGGTCTCACCCGAGTACCAGCGCTGCTGCTCTGGTTTTTTATAGGTTTTGCGCTTCCACTCGGTGGAGGGCAAGATGCCTCGCGCTTCGCCCATGATGTCGATGCCTGTGTATTGTCCAAAACCCAAGGGCTTGAGGTGGTCGTGCATCAAGTCGACCCCCATATCGCGCGCCAGCAGGTAGTAATAGGTATCGCAAGATTCAACAATGGATTTGCGCATATCGACCGTGCCGTGCCCGCCCTCTTTGTCGTCGCGAAAACGGTGGTTGCCGAACATGAAGTACCCCGGGTCAGCGATGGTTTGGGACGCGGTTCGCTTGCCGGTTTCCAGGGCGATCAGACTCATGAAAGGCTTGAAGGTGGAACCCGGCGGGTAGGTACCACGCAAGGCGCGATTGAGCAGGGGTTTGTCGAGTGATTCGTTCAGGGCCTTCCAATTCTCAGCGTCTATGCCCTCGACAAATAGGTTGGGATCGAAGGTGGGTTTGCTGACAAAGGCCAGGATCTCACCCGTGCGGGGGTCTATGGCCACCATGGCACCACGACGCTGGCCAAAAAGCTGTTCGACCAGTTGTTGCAAGACGATGTCGATAGACAAAACAATGGTTTTGCCTGGGGTGGCGGGTTTGGAGCGCAATCGACGCACCGCCCGACCGCCAGCCGAGGTTTCCATTTCGTGGAAACCGGTGATGCCATGTAGCTCTGTTTCATAGCTTTGCTCGACGCCCAGTTTTCCGATGTAGTCGGTGCCGTGGTAATTGCCGTCTTCGTCCTCTTCGGCCAAGCGACTTTTTTCTTGCGCATTGATGCGTCCGATGTAACCAATGACGTGGCTGCCCAACTCGCCGTAAGGGTATTGGCGAAAAAGCCGAGCACGAATTTCGACACCAGGGAAGCGGTAGCGTTGGGCCGCAAAGCGGGAGAGCTCTTCCGCAGAAACGCGGGTTCGAATGGGTATCGAATCAAAGTTCTTGGATTCTTCTCGCAATTTTTTAAAGCGACGCCGATCGCGGGGCTGGATATCCACGATTTCAGCCAGTTGGTCGATCACTGTTTCCAGGGGGGCCTGCAAGCGCGAGGGGGTGATTTCTATCGTGTAGGCAGAGTAATTGGTGGCCAAAACGATGCCATTGCGATCGGTAATCACGCCACGGTTGGGCACGATGGGCACGATGGCCGTTCGATTGCTCTCGGCTTGGGCTTGATAGTCGTCGTAGCGCAGCACTTGTAAATAAAACAGGCGTGCCACCAGTAGCAAGAAACAAGCGCTAACGACAGCAATCGCCACGAAGACGCGGCCTCTGAATCGTTGCAGATCGTCTTGCATGTGTGTGACCCGTATCAAGCCTGGATTCGGATTCAGATGGGACGGTTGTCGTCGGGGTCGTGCGCGCCACGCTGGGGCAACAACAGGACATGCGAGACCGGCACCCAGAGCGCAGAATCAAGAAGCGGCGAGAACACCATCGAGGCCGAGGGTAAGTCTGCACCCGCCATGTAGCGCACCAAGAGATCGAGCGCAGTACCCAAGACAAACACTGGCAAGACCTGCGGAGCCTGCGAGGAACCGGTAAACCATTGCATGCGACGGTGCATTTGCAAGGCCAAAAACCCCATCACACTGAACGACAGGGCGTGTTGACCCAACAACGCAGACTGGTGCACGTCGGTCACCAGTCCGACAAAAAAACAAACCCCAATGCCAATGCGTCGTGGCTGATGCACACACCAAAACACCAGCACCACCGCCAACAAATCGGGTATCCAGGCGGCGTTGCCCCACAAGCCCATGTTTAGCAGCATATTGATCAGCAGGCCCAGGACCAGCGTCACCGCAATGAACCACGGCCGTACAGGCAGCAGCAGTTCTTCGCCACGGGGCATGATCATTTGCGCCCCCCTTTTTTAGCGGCTTCGGCATCTGGCGTAGGGCGCGCCGGCAAAGGCGCTCCCAGCGGTGTCACGACCATGACGTGTCTGACCCCCTGTGTCATGGCAATGGGTAGACACAAGATGCGGGCAAAGATTGATTCAGAGCGACGATCCACTTTGGCCACCCGGGCCACTGGCAAGCCGGGTGGAAAGACCCCGTCGATGCCGCTGGTGGTTAACAAATCACCTTCTTGAATATCGGCATTGGTGGCCAGGTAGCGCAGCTCCAGCAGGTCAGAGCCTTCGCTGTCGCCGTAGGCCACGCCGCGCAAGCCATTGCGGGTGTTCAAAATGGGTATGGCGTGGTCGCGGTCGGTGATCAGGGTCAGTTCGCTGACAAAAGGATAAGCACGGGTGATTTGACCCACGATGCCGTTTTCGTCCATGACCGGTGACCCGGCTGCAAAACCGTGAACCATGCCCTGGTCCAAGATGAGTTTGCGGCTGTAGGGATCGGCCGCTGCGTAGATCACTTGCGCACCGCGCGCATTCAGGCCACGGCGTTCGCGCATGTCGAGCAAGGCGCGCAAACGTTGATTTTCGAGCAACAACTGGTCAACCTGCATGGCTTTGGTCGATTGCACCAAGGCTTTTTCACGGGCTAAGGCGGCCTCTTTTTGTGCGCCATCGCGACTGGCCAGGAACTCAGAGGTTTTTCGAACCAGCTCAATCGGCGCCAGCGCCACCAGCTGCAAGGGGTAGAGTAGGACTGAAAATACCAGGCGCACGGGCTGGGTGATGCCCCAACGCGCGTCGCTGAGCATGAGCAACACGGACAGCACCATGCACAAGCCCAGTTTGGCGGGCGCTGACAAGCCTTGTCGGAAAAAAGGTGGGGTCTCGTTGCCTAGCGTTCCGAGCGGCATGCTGTTCTCTGTGCAGCGGCTGGAATGGCATCCACCTACAGGGGCGCCAGATTACTCGTTGGTGAAAATCGAGCCCAGGCGCTCCATGCGCTCCAGGGCCAGGCCACAACCTCGCACCACGCAGGTGAGGGGGTCCTCGGCAACCAACACTGGCAAGCCCGTTTCTTCGGACAGCAAGCGATCGAGGTCGCGCAACAACGCCCCACCGCCGGTCAACATCATGCCGCGCTCAGCGATGTCAGCACCGAGCTCGGGCGGGGTTTGCTCGAGGGCGTTTTTGACCGCAGAAACGATGTTGTTCAGCGGATCGGTCAGGGCTTCCAGTATTTCATTGGAAGAAATGGTGAAGCTGCGAGGCACACCTTCAGAAAGATTACGGCCTTTGACTTCCATTTCCTTGACTTCGCTGCCCGGAAAGGCCGAGCCGATGCTTTTCTTGATCGATTCGGCGGTGGGTTCACCGATCAGCATGCCGTAATTGCGGCGGATGTAATTGATGATGGCTTCGTCAAATTTATCGCCGCCCACACGCACGCTGCCTTTGTAGACCATACCGCCCAGCGAAATGACACCGACCTCGGTGGTGCCGCCGCCGATGTCAACCACCATCGAGCCATTGGCGTCGCTGACCGGCAAACCAGCACCAATCGCAGCCGCCATGGGTTCTTCAATCAGGTAGACCTCGGAAGCGCCTGCACCCAGGGCCGACTCACGAATGGCGCGACGCTCGACCTGAGTCGATCCGCAGGGGACACAGATGATGATGCGCGGGCTGGGTCGCAAAATGGAGCGTGGATGAACCATTTTGATGAACTGCTTGAGCATTTGCTCAGTGACGGTAAAGTCAGCAATCACGCCGTCTTTCATGGGTCGAATGGCTTCGATGTTTCCAGGGACCTTGCCCAGCATGGCCTTGGCTTCGTGGCCAACGGCCTGAATGGTTTTTTTGCCTTGCGGCCCGCCTTCGTGGCGAATGGAGACCACCGAAGGCTCGTCCAAGACGATGCCGCGGTCCCTCACATAAATCAGAGTATTGGCTGTGCCTAAATCAATGGCCAAGTCGGATGAAAAATACCGACGAAACGCTCCAAACATTATTTTCCTCTCCAGGCGGCAAAAAAAGCCAGACAAATCAATCGCGAGATAATACCCGATGCGTCTTGCAGCCCGGGCTTTGCGGGTCCAGACCGCGACCTTTTTTCACGCCGAAATGGCCCTTTTCAACCTGGTTCACCATGTCCCTCACCGCCCAAGATCTGCAACGACTGGCCCGCTTGGCCCGCTTGTCGGTGCCCGATGCCGATGCGCCCAAGCTGCTCGAACCCATCAATGGCCTGTTTCATCTGGTCGAGCAAATGCAATCCGTGCCCACCGAGGGCGTCGTCCCCCTGGCGCACCCCTTCGACGTCACCCAGGTCATGGCCTTGCGCCTGCGCCCCGATCTGGCCAGTGAGCCCAATCAACGCGAAGCCAACCAGCAAAGCGCGCCCTGGGTTGAAAACGGGCTCCTGGTCGTGCCCAAAGTGATCGAGTGAGGCCGCTGAATGAGTGACTTCCATACCCAAAGCCTGCGCCAACTCAGCGAGGCCTTGCACAACAAGCAATTGAGCGCCACCGAGCTGGCTCAGCACTTTTTGGCGCGCGCCCGGGGCGATCAGCTGGGTGCCTTTTTGTCACTGAACGAAGACGCCACCCTGGCCCAGGCCAAAGCCGCCGATGACCGCATCGCCAAGGGCACTGCCACCCGCCTGACGGGCATCCCCATCGCCCACAAAGACATTTTTGTCACCCGCGACTGGCCCACCACGGCCGGCTCGCGCATCTTGCACGGGTATCGCTCGCCTTTTGACGCCACGGTGGTCTCGCGCCTCGGCCACGGAGAGGGCGGCGCAGGCATGGTGACCTTGGGCAAGCTCTCATGCGATGAGTTCGCGATGGGATCGTCCAACGAAAACTGCGCCTATGGCCCGGTGAAAAACCCCTGGGACACCCGCCGCATTCCGGGCGGCTCATCGGGCGCGAGCGCCGTGGCGGTGGCTGCGGGTTTGGCCCCGGCCGCCACCGGCACCGACACCGGCGGGTCGATCCGTCAGCCTGCGGCCTTTTGTGGCATCACCGGCATCAAACCCACCTATGGTCGCGCCTCGCGCTACGGCATGATCGCCTATGCCTCCAGCCTGGATCAGGCCGGGCCCATGGCCCGTAGCGCGCATGACTGCGCCTTGTTGTTGTCGGCGATGTGCGGTCCGGACCCAGATCGCGATGCCACCAGCCTGGACGTGCCCGCCGAGGATTTCTGCGCCGCGCTCGATCGCCCCATCCAGGGCTTGCGGGTGGGCATCCCCAAAGAGTTTTTTGGCGATGGCCTCAGCCCCGGCGTGCGTGCGGCGCTCGACACCGCGCTGGCGCAGCTGCGCCAAATGGGCGCGATCCCGGTCGAGCTCTCCTTGCCGCTCACCGAGTTGGCCATTCCGGCCTACTACATCATTGCCCCTGCCGAAGCCAGCTCCAACCTCAGCCGGTTTGATGGGGTCAAGTTTGGTCACCGTTGCGAGAACCCGGCCGACCTCATGGACATGTATGTGCGAAGCCGAACCGAAGGGTTTGGCGAAGAGGTCAAGCGCCGCATTTTGGTGGGCACCTACGTGCTCTCGCACGGCTACTACGACGCCTATTACCTGAAGGCACAGCGAGTGCGGCGG
>CAYMJT010000053.1:0-398 GCA_964390775.1 uncultured Bordetella sp. | reverse complement strand
GTGTGATGTGATCGCAGGCCCAGTTGCCCCGACTGTGGCCTGGGGTCTGGGTGAAAAAACCGATGACCCGGTCGCCAACTACCTGGCCGACATCTTCACCTTGCCCGCCTCGCTCGCCGGCCTGCCCGCCATGAGCCTGCCCGTGGGCTTTGGCGAAGGGGGAATGCCGGTCGGCCTTCAACTCATCGCCAACCATTTGCAAGAAGCCCGCTTGCTCCATGTCGCCCATCAATACCAGCAAGCGACCGACTGGCACCTGAACACGCCGCAAGGAATCTGACATGAGCGCGCCACTCATCCACGGCTACGAAGTCGTCATCGGCTTTGAGACCCACACCCAACTCGCCACCCAAAGCAAGATCTTCAGCCGCGCCGACACCCGCTTTGGGGCCGAACCC
>CAYMJT010000052.1:0-16542 GCA_964390775.1 uncultured Bordetella sp. | reverse complement strand
CTCATGGCCAACCCCAATATGGTCTTGCTCGACGAACCGTCCATGGGCCTGGCACCCCAAATCGTCGAAGAAGTGTTCGAGATCGTCAAAGACCTCAATCAAAAAGAAAAAGTCACCTTTCTGCTGGCCGAGCAGAACACCAATATGGCGCTCAAGTACGCCGACTACGGCTACATCATGGAGTCCGGCCGCATCGTCATGGACGGTGCTGCCAATGACTTGCGCAATAACGAAGACGTCAAAGAGTTTTACCTGGGCGTAGGCGGTGGCGAACGCAAGAGCTTCAAAGATGTCAAAAGCTACAAGCGTCGCAAGCGTTGGTTGGCCTGATCGGCGCCCTCTATCTGTACACCTTGCCCCAAGCCATGACTACCCATTACGACGCCCAGGAAACCCGCTCGCAAGCCCAACGCGAAGCCGAGCAAATGGCCGCCTTGTCGAGCCAGATTGCTCACGCCCAACAACACACCGCCGCCTTTGCTCGCATTTTGCAAGGCGTGGATGCGACCCGTGTCGTGAACCGTGCCGCACTCGCCCAATTGCCCGTCACCCGCAAGCACGAGTTGCTGGCCTTGCAACAGGCCGCACGCCCAGCCGACTCGTTTGGCGGTTTTGCGGCGGTGGTCCGAGGCCCGCGTTTGGGGCGCATCTTCGCATCGCCTGGCCCCATCTACGAACCCGATGGGGTGCGCCCCGATTACTGGCGCAGTGCCCGTGCCATGTTCGCCGCCGGTTTTCGTGCGGGCGATCTGGTGCATAACAGCTTTAGCTATCACATGACCCCGGGCGCCTTCATCATGGAATCGGGGGCACTCGCCTTGGGCTGCACCGTTTTTCCAGCTGGCACGGGGCAGACCGAACAGCAACTGGCGGCCATCGCCGATCTGCGACCCCAAGCCTATGCTGGGACACCCAGCTTTTTACGCATTCTGGTCGAAAAAGCCCAGGAAACCGGCGCTGACATCCACAGCCTGAGCAAAGCCTTGGTCAGCGGCGAAGCATTCCCGCCCAGCCTGCGCGACTGGCTGGCCGAACGCGGCATCACCGCGTATCAGTGCTACGCCACCGCCGATCTGGGTTTGGTGGCCTACGAAACCTCGGCTCGCCAAGGCCTGGTGGTCGACGAAGGGGTCATCATTGAAATCGTTCGCCCTGGCACGGGCGACCCGGTGCCTCAAGGTGAAGTGGGCGAGTTGGTGGTCACCAGCCTCAACCCCGATTACCCCTTGATCCGTTTTGGGACCGGCGACCTCACCGCCGTCTTGCCGGGGGATTGCCCCACAGGCCGAACCAACCTGCGCATCAAGGGCTGGCTGGGGCGTGCCGACCAGACCACCAAGGTGCGTGGCATGTTCGTTCACCCTGGACAAGTCGATCAAGTCGCCAAGCGCTTCCCCGAGGTCGTCAAAGCTCGCCTGGTGGTCAGCGGCGAGATGGCCAATGACCAGATGGCCTTGCGCGTCGAAGTCCGTGCCCAGGCCGACGGCCTGACCCAGCGCATCGCCGAAGCGGTGCGCGACGTCACCAAACTGCGCGCCGATATCGAACTGCTGCCCCCTGGCAGCTTGCCCAACGACGGGAAAGTCATCGAAGACGCCCGCAGCTATCAGTAAAGTCTTCGAGTCCTATTCACCAAGGGTTGATTGAAATTTCGATGGTTTGCGTCAAGTCAAATTCTGTTTTGATCATCAGTTCGGACATAGGCTGGTGATGTGACAATACGTTTTTTTCGATAGGAAATTTCCCATGAAACACACGTTGGCCCTGTTGCTCTCTTTCGCTCTCGCCCCTGGGGCCTTGTGGGCCGCTGATTTTCCCAACAAAGACAAACCGGTCACCATCATCGTCCCCTTTGCGGCCGGTGGTCCCACCGACCGGGTAGCGCGCGATCTGGCCGAAGCCATGCGCAAACCCTTGGGCGCCCTGAGCGTGGTCATCGACAATGTCGGTGGCGCCGGTGGTACTTTGGGGGCCGCCAAAGCAGCCCGTTCAGCGCCCGATGGCCACACGCTCTTTTTGCATCACATTGGCATGGCCACATCACCGGCCCTATACCGCAAACTGCCCTACGACACCATGGGCGATTTTGAATATCTGGGCATGGTCAACGACGTGCCCATGACCCTGGTGGGCCGGCCCACTTTGCCCGCTGGCAATTTCAAAGAGTTACAAGCCTGGATCAACGCCAACAAAGGCAAGATCAACTTGGGCAACGCTGGCCTGGGAGCCGCATCGCACCTGTGCGGCTTGTTATTTCAAAGTGCTCTGAAGGTCGACATGACGACCGTACCCTACAAGGGCACTGCGCCGGCCATGAACGACCTGATGGGGGGACAAATTGACCTGATGTGTGACCAGACCACCAACACCACCAGCCAGATCGAAGCGAAAACCATCAAAGCCTTCGCCGTCACCACGCCCAAACGCCTGACCACGCCTTCTTTGAAAGATTTGCCAACCATGGACGAGAGCGGCCTGAAGGGCTTCGAGGTCACCATATGGCATGGCCTGTACGCCCCCAAAGGCACCTCTGCCGACGTGTTGAGCAAAATCAGCTCGGCTCTCAAGACCGCACTGAAAGACCCCGAATTCGTCAAAAAGCAGCAGGCCCTGGGCGCGGTCGTGGTGACCGACAAACGCATCGAACCCGCTGAGCACCGCAAATTTGTGCAAGCCGAAATCGACAAGTGGGGCCCCATCATCAAGGCCGCCGGGGTTTACGCCGACTGATGCAGAGCTTCCCTAGGCCTCATTCAATGGCGCTGGACGACTTTACTTGGTCGCGCAACATGAATTTCTGAATCTTGCCTGTGGATGTTTTCGGCAACTCGCCAAACACCACTTTTTTCGGCACCTTAAAGCGCGCCAACAAGCCCCGGCAATGCTCAACCAGGTCGGACTCCAGCGCTTGCGCCCCGGGTTTGAGTTCGACAAAGGCGCACGGCACCTCACCCCACTTCGGGTCGGGTTGAGCCACCACTGCCGCCAACATCACCGCCGGGTGTCGGCATAAAGCATCTTCTACCTCGAGCGAAGAAATATTCTCGCCGCCCGAGATGATGATGTCTTTGCTGCGGTCCTTGATCTTGATATAGCCATCTGGGTGCGTCACTGCCAAGTCGCCGGTGTGGAACCAACCCCCTGCGAATGCTTCAGCTGTGGCTTGCGGGTTCTTTAAATAGCCCTTCATGACGATATTGCCACGGAAAAAAATCTCTCCCATGGTCTCGCCATCCGCAGGCACGGGTTGCAAAGTCTCGGGATCCAAGACCCGGACCGATTCTTGCAATGGGTAGGCCACGCCTTGGCGGCCATTGAGCATGGCGCGTTCGGCCAGGCCCAACTCGGCCCAGTGGGTCTGCTTGGCACACACCGCCGCCGGGCCATAAACCTCGGTCAGACCGTACACATGGGTGATGTCGATACCGATTTGCTCGCAACCTTCGATCACGGCCGCTGGCGGTGCGGCCCCCGCAATCAGGCCCTGCACCGTGTGCGATATACCGCTGCGCCATTCGGCGGGTGCGTGAATCAACATGCTGTAGACGATGGGGGCGCCGCACAGGTGGGTGACCTGGTGTTCTCGAATCAGAGGAAAAATCAGCGCTGGATCGACCCGGCGCAGGCAGACGCTGGTACCCGCATTCAGGGCCATGGTCCAAGGGAAACACCAGCCGTTGCAATGAAACATCGGCAGGGTCCATAGATAAACCGCGTGGTGCGGCATGGCCCAGGTCACCACATTGCTGGTGGCATTCAAATACGCCCCCCGATGATGAGTCACCACGCCCTTGGGGTTGCCGGTCGTGCCACTGGTGTAATTCAGCGCGATCGCATCCCACTCGTCCAAGGGCAAGTGCCAGACAAATTCAGGGTCGCCCCCAGAGACAAATTGCTCATAAGTGATCGAACCTTGTGCCGCACCCGCAGGCGCGCTCTCGTCCTCGACCTCGATCACCAAGGGCCGCTGTTGCCCCAACAACTCCAGCGCTTTGCCGATCACCGCCGAAAACTCGCGATCGGTCAACAACACTTTGGCTTGGCCATGGCGCAACATAAAGGCGATGGCCTCGGCATCCAGTCGGGTGTTCAAGGTGTTGAGCACCGCTCCCGTCATCGGCACCCCAAAATGGGCCTCAAACATGGCGGGCACATTGGGCAACATGGCGGCCACGGTGTCACCTCGACCCACGCCCTTTTGCGCCAAGGCGCTGGCCAGTCGTCGACAACGTTCATAAGTCTGACCCCAGGTTTGTCGCACTGGGCCATAGACCACTGCCACCCGCAGAGGAAATACGGTGGCGCTGCGCTCTAAAAAGCTCAGCGGCGACAGAGGCACAAAGTTGGCCGCGTTTTTGTCCAGGCCCTGTTCGTAAATATTGCTCGTCATCGCCGTCTCCTAGTTCAGCCAGTTTGCCACCGATCCATGGGTCAGCGCGCCCCATCAGACCCTGGGTTTCGCATGGCCTCAAGCGTAGTGGTACACGCCTTGTCCGGTCTTGCGGCCCAGGCGACCCGCAGCCACCATTTCCTTGATCAGGGGGCAGGGGCGGTACTTGCTGTCGCCAAATTGCGCCAGATACACCTCCATGACGGCCAGGCAGACATCAATGCCGATCATGTCTGCCAAAGCCAGCGGCCCGATGGGATGATTACAGCCCAGCCGCATGCCAGCGTCAATATCCTCGGGGGTGGCCAAGCCTTCGGCCAAGACAAAAAAAGCCTCGTTGATCATCGGCACCAAAATTCGATTCACCACAAATCCGGGCGCGTTCTTGACCGTGATGGGCGACTTGCCCAAACGCAGCGCCAAATCGTGCACCGCCGCGTGAGTTTCGTCGCTGGTTTGCAGCCCACGGATGATCTCGACCAAGGCCATCATCGGCACCGGATTGAAAAAATGCATCCCTATAAAACGGTCGGCGCGTTGCGTGACTGCCGCCAACTGCGTGATCGAAATCGACGAGGTGTTGGAGGCCAAAATCACCTCGGGCCGCAACATTTGATCGAGTTGCTGCACGATCTTGATCTTGATCGGGTGGTTTTCGGTCGCTGCTTCGATCACCAGATCGGCTTGCTGTAAATCCTCATAACGGGTACTGCCGACCACGCGGGACAGCGCCGCGGCTTTGTCGGACTCGCTGATTTTCTCTTTGCTCACCAAGCGATCCAGGCTTTTGCCGATGGTTCCCAATCCTTTGTTCACCGCCGCTTCGGCGATGTCGACCATGACGGCCTTCAGGCCCGCCACGGCACAGGCCTGCGCAATCCCGTTGCCCATGGTGCCCGCACCGACAATTCCAACTACTTTAATCGTCATGATTTTTCCCTTATTCAAACAAGCAAAACCCGATGGTAGCGCCCCCGCCCCCCGATTTTTCTGACATCCGACAGGAAAGCCGATAATGTCCGCATGGACAAGCTCAAAGCGTTTGAAACCTTTGTCGCCGTCGCTCAAAAAGGCAGTTTGACGGCTGCCGCCAAGGCCGAAGGCGTGGCCCCGGCCATCATTGGCCGGCGCCTGGACAGCCTCGAAGAGCACCTGGGCGTTCGTTTGCTGGTGCGTACCACCCGCCGCATCAGCCTGACCCAGGAGGGCAGCGCCTTTTTGGAGGACTGCCAACGCTTGCTAAGCGATATTTCCAGCGCCGAGGCCAGTGTCAGCGCAGGTGGCGTACAAGCCAGTGGTCATTTGCGCGTAACCGCCCCAGCCGGGTTTGGACGCCGCCACATCGCTCCACTGGTGCCGCGCTTTCGCGCCCTGCACCCCAAGGTCACTTTATCGCTCAACCTCAGCGACCGGGTGGTCGATCTGGCGGCAGAAGGCTTTGACTGCGGCGTACGCGTGGGGGACTTGCCTGACTCATCCCTGGTCAGCGTGCGCCTGGCCGATAACCGCCGCTTGTGCGTGGCCACCCCCGACTATCTGGCGCGCCATGGCACCCCTGCGCACCCCAACGACCTGAATCGGCACGATTGCCTGACCTTGTCCAGCGATGCTTCGCAAACCCGGGGTTGGGCCTTCAGCATGCCGGGCTCGCACGGCCAAGAGATCATGCACCTGCGACCCAGCGGCTCTCTCGATTGTTCCGACGGACAGGTTTTGCATGCTTGGTGCCTGGCCGGTTTGGGCATCGCCTGGCGCAGCACCTGGGAGGTCAACGAAGACCTGACCAGCGGACGACTCAAGTCGGTGCTCGATACCTTTGCCGCGCCCCCCAATGGCGTGTATGTGGTGTTTCCCCAGCGCAAGCACTTGCCCTTGCGTTTGCGCTTGTGGATGGATTTTTTGCGCGACGCTTTTTCGCGTCCGGGTTTCGGACTGGACGAGGGGGCTCCAGTCTAAGCAGGCCGAGTAGCCTGAATTATTTTTTCTGGCCCCGGGCCCGCTCAGCGGCGATCAGCGCATCGACAATTTGCAGGGCTCGCGCCATGCCACCGGCCATCGAGCCGTCGGTGTAGAAGCGACCATTGATGCCCAGCGACGGCACCCCCTGAACCTTGAAAGCTTGTTGCAGTTGGGTGGCTCGGCGCGCTTTCGAGACCACGCTAAACGAGTTGTAGGTCTGGTCAAAGTCGGCTTTGGCAATGCCCTGTTTCTGTGCCCACTGAGCCAACTGTTCGGCATTGGCCAAAGGCTGCCGTTCGACATGAATCGCCTGAAACAAGCGGCCATGCAAAGGCTCGATTTTGCCCAGCGCTTCCAACACATAGTACATGCGTTGTTGGGGTTCAAAGTCATCCCTGAATCGCACCGGCACGCGTTTGATCGACACATCTTTGGGTTGACGCTCAATCCACTGTTTGAAGGTCGGCTCAAAGGCATTGCAATGCGGGCAGCTGTACCAAAAAAACTCGATCAATTCGATCTTGCCTGGCCCGGCTTCAGTGGTCATGGGCTGATCAAGGGTGGCGTATTCAATGCCTTCCTGAAAATTTTGGGCCTGGGCGAGACCGCCCCATGTGCATGTGCTGACCAGGGCCAGCGTTGCTTGACGTCGATTCATGACACTCATCTTTTACCTTTGGACGCGCACCAGGGCCGAGGCCATCTTGGACGCATTGAGTTTTTGTTGAACTTCTTCGGCTTGGGTTTTGCTATCGATCGGACCGATGCGCACCCGATGCAATTGTCGTCCAGCCACTTCACGCATGCTGACTTTCGGGTCGTAACCGGCCAGACTCAATTTGGCCCGCAGGGCTTCGGCTTCCTCAGCACTGCGAAAAGCACCGACTTGCACATAGTACTGAAAAGGGTCGGGGGCGTTGGCCCGTTCACGGGCCAAATCGCCCAAGGGGTCTTCAGATTTGCTTTCTGGCGGCATGCCCACCACCGCCGGCGGGGCCAGCACCGGGTTGGGGGTATTGGCGTCCTCGACGGGTTTTTCAGCGGCTTTGACTGGGTTTTTGCCATACAAAGGCGCATTGGGGTCCCAGTCCTTGTTTTTCTCGGCATCGCTGGCCGTGGGTTCGGCGCTGCGTTGTGTACCTTTATTCATAAAGGGAACTGGCACTTTGCTGACATAGATCGCCACACCCAGGGCCACCAGCAAACCCAGCACCAAGCCGATGATCAAACCCAGCAGCGTGCCGCCATGGCAGGGGTGTCGGTAGGGGGGCATGTTCACATTTTCTCCGGTGCAGACACACCCAGTATACGCAGACCATTGCGCAGCACTTGCGCGGTGGCCGCCACCAAAGCCAAGCGGGCTTGGCGGACACCAGGCTCATCGGCCAAAATACGCTCGGCGTCGTAATAGCTGTGGTACGCAGCGGCCAGATCGCGCAAATAAAAGGTGATGTCGTGCGGCGCAAAATCATTCGCTGCCATTCGCAAGACCTCGGGATAGCGGGCTAACTCCAGCATGAGGGACTGAGCAGCTTCACTCTCGAGTGGGCTCAAATCAAGCCCAGTCCAATCGCCTGCCAGCGCCTCTTTGGCCAATACCGAGCAGATGCGGGCATGCGCATATTGAACATAAAAGACGGGGTTATCGTTGTTCTTTTGAACCGCCAAATCGACATCAAACACATATTCGGTATCGGGTTTGCGCGACAAAAGAAAAAACCTGACGGCGTCTTTGTTGGTCATCTCGATCAGGTCGCGCAAGGTGACGTAACTGCCGGCGCGCTTGGAGATTTTGACTTCAGCACCGCCGCGCATCACCCGCACCATGGTGTGCAAGACATAGTCCGGGTAGCCTTGGGGTATGCCCACACCGACGGCTTGTAAGCCAGCTCGAACACGTGCGATGGTGCCGTGGTGATCGGTACCCTGAATATTCACAACCCGCTCAAAGCCTCGCTCGAACTTGGTGATGTGATAGGCCACGTCGGGTACAAAATAGGTGTAACTGCCGTCGCTCTTGCGCATCACCCGGTCTTTATCGTCGCCATATTCGGTCGAGCGCAACCACAGGGCACCCTCGTGTTCATAGGTCTTGCCGGCTTCGATCAGTTTTTGCACCGTTTGCTCGACCCGGCCACTGGTGTACAAACTTGACTCCAGGTAGTAGTGATCGAATTTGACCGCAAACGCCTTCAAATCCAGGTCTTGCTCGCGCCGCAGGTAAGCCACGGCGAACTGGCGGATGCTTTCCAGATCATTCGGATCGCCACTGGCGCTGAACTCGCGGTCGTCGGCCTGCACCGTTTTGCCAGCCAGAAAATCGGCCGCGATATCGGCAATGTATTCGCCGTTGTAGGCCCCTTCGGGCCATTCGGCGTCGCCGGGCTTCAAGCCGCGCGCGCGGCACTGAACCGATGTCGCCAGGTTCTGAATTTGCACGCCCGCATCGTTGTAATAAAACTCGCGATGCACCCGATGCCCTTGGCTGACCAACAAATTGCAAATCGCATCGCCCAAAGCCGCTTGCCGCCCATGACCCACGTGCAAGGGGCCCGTGGGGTTGGCCGACACAAACTCCACCAAAACCTTTTGACCACTGTCAGGCGCGCTACCGAAGGCATCGGCGGTTTGCAAGACCTCGCGCACCACCTCTTGTTTGGCACGGGGTTTGAGGCGCAGGTTTAAAAAGCCTGGCCCAGCGATCTCGATGCTGTCTACCCACTGTTGGTACTCTGGATGTGCCAGCAACCGATCAAGCAGTTGCTGCGCCAATTGGCGCGGATTGGCTTTCAGGGGCCGTGCTAACTGCATGGCGGCGGTGATGGCCAAGTCGCCATGGGCGGCGAGCTTGGGCTTTTCAAACGAAGCCGGCAGGCGGGTGTCGGGCGACATTGAGTTCAGCACCTCGGCCAACGCCAGGCGCAATTGTTCTTGGACGCGAATCATGCTTTGATTGTAGGTCCGACGCACGCCTCAGGGGCATGGGCTGCCTACAGCGGGGTTCATTTCAAGGGCAATCCGGCTTGCGCCATCCAGTGGGCCAACTCGAGCCGTCGGGCGTGCGCGACCCGGGTTCGCGCCAAATACGATCGCACGGTCAGACTGGGTTCAAGGGTCAGCAGTTCGCGCAAAAAGACCCGCGCCGATTCGGTATGCCCCAACATTTGGTGCGCCACCACCAACATGCGCAAAGTGGGACTGTGATACCGATGCCCGCGCCACGACCCCTCCAGCCAACGGGCCCCCAAGGTTGCCTGACCGGCAAACACTGCGGCGTGACCAGCCACGCCCAGCGCGTAATGAGTCAAGCCATCGACCATCGGGCTCGTCAGAGCTTGCCCCGCAACTTGTAATCCCTGCCGGGCTTGGCCATTTAGACAGCACAGCGTCGAACGATAAATGCCGCACCAGGGCAAGTCAGCTTGCAATTGTTCGGCCCGCTCCAGATCGCGCATGCCTGCCTCTATATCACCGCACAAATGACCCAAGGCGAAGCCCCGCGCGGCCCAAGCGTGGGCCCACTCGGGTTCGAGTTCAAGCGCTCGCTGGGCATGCTGCAACACATCTTGGACCTGAGTTCCGCCCAAGCCACGGGTGTGCCGCATGACATGCCACAACACGCGCCACACCAGGGGGCGGGCGCTGCGCCGAAACCGCGACTGCCACGCTTGCAGCAATCCGAGCGAGCGTTCAAAATCGCGCGGCTGCCCGGCATGCATCAGTTGTACAGCCGCATGGCTCAACAAGCCATGACTCAGCGCCGATTGGGGAAGGCTTTGGGCCATGGCCCAGGCGTGTCGCTGCCAAGTCGCGCGCACCTCGGACCCCAGACCGCTGCCTGTGTCTTGGGCGGCGACCGGCCAGTGCTCAATTTCGAAACCATGCGGTGCCGCCAGCAAAGTGACCCGCGCCCAATCGCCTTGGACGCTCGATCGCCACAACAAAAAGTCGGCCCCCGTGCCTTGCAGGGTCGCCAAGGCGCTGTGCCCACGCGCAGGGCCGGGAGCCAGTGCTGCCACTGTGATGGAGGGGTCTTGCGAGGCCCACTCGAGTACCCCCTGCGTCCATGCCCAATCTCCATCGCCTTGGGCGCTTTGCACCGCCAGGCGTGGGCGCGGCGCTTGGTTGACCGCGCTGACTGTCGCTGGCCCTGGGCTTGCTGCGCGGCCCTTGGGCGGCTCTAGGGGCCAGAGCCGAAACACCCGCATGGGCGCATCCAGATGTTTGAAATGCATCAAGCCCAATTCGGTACTGCAATCTTGCAAACCTGCGGGCAACCGTTGCCACAGCGCCGCGCTGGCCCAAACCTGGCCGGGCAAGACCTCACTGGCCAGGCGCGAGAGTTGATTCAGGCTGTGTGCCACATAGCCCTGCTTGCCAGCCCATACAGGTCCCCAATGCAAGGCGACCCGCAAATCGCGACCCCACTCACCGTTGCGTTGCGATCCCAAGCTTTGCCAATCGCGGCGCAAGCGATGGGCGGCTTGAAGGGCCAGGTGGGCGTCATCAAAGGCCAACAAGACCGCGTCGCCCGCTTGTTGCAAAAACCGCCCTTGCAATTCGCTCAACCAGCCCTGCACACACCGATCCACCCATGCCAGTGTGCTCAGCGCCATACTGCTTTCGCTGGCCTCCATGGCCTGCGTGAATTCGGTCACATCGGCCCAGACCAGAGCCTGTTCAGGTGACGATTTCCCCATTCAGGAAATATATACCAAAGGATTCATTTACAAATATCATGGCTTGAAGTGATGCGCTGTCACAACAAGCGGGGTCCCAATACTGAAGCAAATGGGCATACCCCAGGACCATCAGCATGCAATTAATGTGCCGAAAGTAGAATCTGGGCATGATCAGCAATTTCCGTGCCTCAGCCAGACTATGGGTGCCCGCCCTGGCATGTGCGTTGGCATGGGCCGTGGCTGCAGGCGCGGCTTGGGCCGAAAAAGCCGATCGTGATCGCCCCATGAATATAGAGGCCGACCGTCTGGATCACGATGAGCAGAAAAAAGTCACCTTGTTTCAAGGTCGTGTGGTCGCCACCAAAGGCAGCATTGTTTTGCGCGGTCAAACCCTCGAGGTGCGCCAGGAAGCCGATGGTGCCCAATTCGGCGTGGTCTTGCCCTCGGCCGGCGAACGTGCTTTTTATCGACAAAAACGCGAAGGCCTGCAAGAGTTTATGGAGGCCGAAGCCGAGCGCATCGACTACGATGGTCGCCGCGATCGCATCACCCTCACTGGTCGGGCCGAATTGCGCCGTTGGCGTGGCAACACCCTGGCCGATGAAATTCAGGGTCAGGTCATCGTGTACGACAACCTCAGCGATCAGTTCACCGTCGACGGGAACCCGCGCGGCAGCCGTGGCGAATCTGGGCAACGCGTGCGCGCCGTGCTGACCCCCAAGCCACGGCCAGAGACAGGGCGCTGACATGGACGCCAGCACCTCGATGCATGCGCCCAGCAGCGACAGCCCCTTGCACGAACATATATTGCGCGCCACACACCTGCAAAAAGCCTATGGCAGCCGCAAGGTCGTGCGTGACGTGTCTCTGACCGTGCGCACCGGCGAGGTCGTCGGCTTGCTGGGCCCCAATGGGGCGGGTAAAACGACGTCTTTTTACATGATTGTCGGCCTGGTTCGGGCCGACGGCGGCAGCATCGACATCGACGGCATGGCCATTGAGCGGATGCCCATCCACAAGCGCTCGCGCCTGGGCCTGAGCTACCTGCCCCAAGAAGCCTCTATCTTTCGCAAGCTCAACGTCGCCGAAAACGTGCGCGCCGTCCTCGAACTGCAAACCGACGAACAGGGCCAGCCCCTGAGCGCCGACGAAATCGAGCAACGCCTCAACGACTTGCTACACGAGCTTCGGGTGGATCACCTGCGTGACGCCTCTGCGGTGTCTCTGTCTGGCGGCGAGCGGCGCCGGGTGGAAATTGCCCGCACCTTAGCGACTCGACCGCGCTTTATATTGCTTGATGAACCCTTTGCCGGCATCGACCCCATTGCGGTCATTGAAATTCAACGCATCATCGGCCACTTGCGTGCACGCGGCATCGGGGTGCTGATCACCGACCACAATGTGCGCGAAACCCTGGGCATCTGCGACCAGGCTTTCATCATCAGCGAGGGCAGCGTGCTGGCCTCGGGCCGTCCGCAAGAGATCGTCAACAACGCCGATGTGCGGCGCGTCTATCTGGGCGAAAACTTCCGAATGTGATGTGACCATGAAGCAAGGCCTGTCACTGCGCGTTTCACAGCATCTGGCCCTGACGCCCCAGTTGCAGCAATCGATTCGCTTGCTGCAACTCTCGACATTGGAGTTGAGCCAGGAAATCGACCAGATGCTCGACGATAACCCATTTCTGGAAAAAGACCTGGAAGCGGCCGAGCGCGAGGAATTTGGCATGGCCCATTCCGACGCGGTCACTCCACGCGACGAAGTCGATCACGAACGTGATGTGCAACTCAAAGAGTCCACCGACATCGATGTCGACACCAACCGCGAGGTTGAGGCCGGCCCGGACCTAGAGGCCGGCTGGGAAGGTGACGGCACGACCGACATGGCGCCCGACGACAAAGAGTGGGGCGGCGACGCCCCTCCCAGCAAGGCCAGCGACCCCGACGCATCCGACGCCACCGAGTGGGCCCGTAGCCAGGACAGCCTGACCGAGCACTTGCACCGTCAAGCCTTGTCGCTGCGTCTGTCGGACACCGATCGGGCGGCCCTGCGTTTTCTCATCGAAAACCTGAACGAAGATGGCTATTTGGAAGACAGCCTGGAAGAACTGGCAGCCAACCTGCAAGGCGGCGAACCACAAAGCGACGAAGAACTTGAAGCCTTTGAAGAACTGATCTCCCGACTCCAGCTCGCCTTGCGCCTGCTCCACCACATGGAGCCGGTCGGAGTGGGCGCCCGCGACTTGGCCGAATGCATGCGCCTGCAACTCGAGGCCCTGGGTGCCGACCAAGTCGAGCCCGAGTTGCGCGATCTGGCCCTGGCCATGTGTCGCCAACCCCTGGAATTGTTGGCCAAGCGCGACCTCAAACGCCTGGGGCTGGCCGTTGGCGGCAATGAATCCGATCTCAAGGCCGCCTTAGGCCTGATCGCTCGTTTGGAGCCCAAGCCAGGTCGCCGCTTTGTCGAGGTTGAAAGCCAGATCGTCATCCCCGACGTTATCGTCACCCGAGGGGGCAACGACCGCCAAGGGCAACCGCGCTTTCGGGTTCAACTCAACCCGGATGTGATGCCCCGATTGCGGGTGCAGGAAATTTATGCCAATGCGCTCAAAGGTGCTGGCAAAGGCGAAGCCGTGACTGGCTTGCAACAGCGCTTGCAAGAGGCCCGGTGGTTCATCAAAAACATCCAGCAACGCTTTGACACCATCTTGCGCGTGAGCCAGGCCATCGCTTTGCGGCAACGCCAATTTTTTATCCACGGCGAGTTGGCCATGCGCCCCATGGTGTTGCGCGAAATCGCCGACGAGTTGGGTTTGCATGAATCGACCATCAGTCGGGTGACCACCGCCAAATACATGGCCACGCCGATGGGCACCTTTGAGCTCAAGTATTTTTTCGGCTCTGGTTTGGGCACCGAGACCGGTGCCAACGCTTCCAGCACTGCCGTTCGCGCCCTGATCAAACAGTTCATCGCCAGCGAGAACCCGAAAAAACCCTTGTCCGATAATCAACTCTCGGACATGCTCAAAGAGCAAGGCATCGATTGCGCCCGCCGTACCGTGGCCAAATACCGCGAAGCCCTGCGCATTCCCCCCACCAATTTGCGCAAGGCCTTGTGAACGAACTCTCCCTCTTTTTGCCCTGTGCTGCCGGGGTTGAGCCCCTGCTGGCGCAGGAAGTGGCCGCTCTGTTGCAGCGCCCCAGTGATCAAGTCAACGTCAACCGAGCTGGCGTCTCTGTGCAGGCCAGTTGGCGCGAGGTCATGCAACTCAACTTGCATTCACGATTGGCCCAGCGCGTGTTGGTGCGTTTGCGCCACGGCCCATACCGGCACGAAGATGACATCTATGCCCTGGCGCGTGAAGTCCCCTGGGAACTGTGGTTCGGCACCCGTCAGACTTTCAAGGTCGACATCACCGCCCAGCGCAGCCCGCTGAAAAGCCTGAACTTCGCTGCCTTGCGTGTCAAAGATGCCCTGGTCGATCGCTTTCGTGACCGCGAGGGCGAGCGACCCAGCGTTGAAGTCCGTTGGCCCGACGCACGCGTGCACGCCCACCTGACCAGCGAACACCTCAGCTTATTCATCGACACCTCGGGCGAGCCCTTGTTCAAACGCGGTTGGCGCACCGACAAAGGCGATGCCCCCCTGAAAGAAACCTTGGCCGCTGCCATGCTCGCCGCCAGCGGTTACAGCATGGCCCTGGAAGGCGAATCCGCTGCCATCAGCCGTGGACTGCCTCTGTACGACCCATGCTGCGGCAGCGGCACCATTGCCATCGAGGCCGCCCAAATCGCCTGTGGCATCGCCCCGGGCCTGCACCGCCGCTTTGGCTTCGAAAAATTACGGCCCTTTGAGCGCGCCCTTTGGCAAGAACTGTTGCAGCAGGCCCAAGCAGCCATCCATGCCCCGCTGGCTGAAATACACGGCAGCGATGTCGCCTTCCGCATGGTCGACTTCGCAACTCAAAACGCCGAACGCGCGGGGGTCGCCCAGGCGGTGCGTTTTCGTGGCGGCGATGCCTTGCAGCGCAACCCGCCCACCGATCAACCCGGAGTCATGCTGCTCAACCCGCCCTATGGCGAACGCATCGAAGCCGCCGGTGTAGCGGGCCGCCAGCGGGCCATCACCGAAGGCGATGGCGACTTCTTTCTGCAACTCGCCCAGCACTGGCGTGGGCACTACAGCGGCTGGACCGCCTGGATCCTGACCCCGGATTTAAAACTCCCAGGGCGCATGCGCCTGAAAGAAAACCGCCGCGTCCCGCTCTGGAACGGACCCATCGAATGCCGCCTCTTTCGCTTCCAAATCCTCCCTCGCCCCTCCCCCGCGACTTAATTGGGGTCAGACCCCAATTACCTCTCAGTGGCGAAAAAACGACCACAAATTGGGGTCAGACCCCAATTTCCGAGACCCCAATTTCCGTCATCACCCAGGTCGTGCTCGATACCAATGTGTTGCTCGATTTGTGGCTGTTTGACGACCCGCGATGGCTTGGACTGGCTGCCCTTTTAAAGCAGCAGTCCCTCTGGCTGAGCACATTGGAGATGCGTGAGGAATTCAGGCGGGTACTGGATTACGAACATTTGGCGCGCAAGCGGCAAGCACGTGGCCTGAGTGCCGATTCGCTATTGCAGTTGTTTGATCAAAATGCCCACATATGCCCGCCAGCGCCCAGAGCGCCCTATGTGTGCAAGGACCCCGACGATCAAAAATTCATAGACCTGGCAGTGCAACACAGCGCCGTGCTGTACAGCAAAGACAAAGCTGTGCTGGCGCTGAAAAACCGCTTGGCGCGCTTGAACATCGAAGTCCGTTATCCGAATGAATTGAGGTCGCGCTAATTGGGGCTGCGCTAATTGGGGTCTGACCCCAATTAATGGTTGCTATTTGGCGACAGTCCATGAATCGCGGCCTGACTCTCATCAGGCGAGGAGGTGGATCAGTCCCCGGATGGCGTGGTCGGCGCTGGCTAGTCGCACCGCAGCTCGGTCACCCTTGAACAGGCAAATCTCACTTCGGACAAAAGCCGTGTCTGCCCCCAGTGTCGGGCCGCTATCGCTGGGCACCGCCCATGCAAACCAAACGGTGCCGACCGGTTTGGATGCGCTAGCGCCCCCTGGACCGGCGATTCCCGTGATGGCTACGCTCACCTGGGCGCGCGACTGCCGCAAGGCACCCAAAGCCATGGCCCGGGCGACTTCCTCACTGACGGCGCCATGGGCTTCGATCAGCGCAGCATCGACCCCCAGCAACTCGTGTTTGGCTTCGTTCGAGTAGGTGACAAAACCACGCTCAAACCAAAGGCTCGATCCGGCCAAGTCGGTGCAGCGGGCCGCGACCATGCCACCGGTGCAACTTTCGGCGCTGGTCATGGTCCAGCCCCGATGTAACAGGCTTTGTGCCAAGGTTTCCATCATTTCAGCCAAGCTCCTTTTACCGCCAAAGACAGGACCAACAGGGTACAAAACGCTGCCACCAGATCGTCGAACAAGATGCCCCATCCGCCCACCC